>NZ_BOVK01000002.1 GCF_018403685.1 Xylanibacillus composti | reverse complement strand
TGTTTCGATTCCAACGAATCGATTGTTTCGTTTCAACCATAATGGTTTCAACGAGGACGTTTACTCGCTGTTCAGTTTTCAAAGTGCGATCTGTTTCATTGTTCACCGCCGTTTCAGCGGCGACTTTATTAATATACCACAGATGAACTGGAATGTGCAAGTGTTTCTTTTTTCCACGTTCCACCCGTTTCTGCACGGACGGTCGTCATCGGGTACTAACCAGACGATCAAGGCCCATGGATTGCCGGTTAACGAGCACCTGATTCATCAATGACTCGTTTGAAGCGGCGAGAACTAATGTACCACATTCCACACAGCAATTGCAAGCACGAAGCCCTGTTACATTTTCCCATAGCACTCTTGTTTCGGCTTATGCACTGCAGCGGCAGATGAACCACCGCAACAAAATCAGCCTCTCATCCATCCAAAATTCGCACCTTTGATTCCACTCGCGCGGTCAGGCAAGCAAAAGAAGAAGCCCGAACACTTTGCAAGCTGTCGGACTTCTCTTGTCTGCCGCGCCTTATTCCGTACGCTCACGCATAAGCGGGAAAAGCAGCACGTCGCGGATCGATGGCGAATTCGTAAGCAGCATCACCAGCCGGTCGATGCCTATGCCGAGTCCGCCCGTTGGCGGGAGGCCAAATTCCAAAGCGCGGATAAAGTCCTCATCCATCATATGCGCTTCTTCATTGCCCTGCTCCCGTTCTTTCAGCTGCGCCTCGAAGCGCTCCCGCTGGTCAATCGGGTCATTCAACTCGGTGAACGCATTTGCATGCTCGCGGGCTACAATAAACAGCTCAAAGCGATCGGTGAAGCGCGGATCTTCCTCGCTTTTCTTCGCCAGAGGAGAGATTGCCACCGGATGCCCCATCACAAAAGTAGGCTGAATCAATGTAGACTCCACGAAGGTCTCGAAAAATTCATTGACGATATGCCCGTAGGTCATAGTCGGTTCGACTTTTACACGGTGCTCCTTGGCCAAGCGATGCGCCTCTTCATCGCTCATTTGCGGGCTAAAGTCCACACCCGTCACTTCACGAATGGCATCCACCATCGTGACACGACGCCAAGGCGAGCCTAGATCAACTTCGTGATCTCCATAGCGGATCGTCGTTGCACCCAGCACTTCCTGGGCAATGTGACGAATCAGATTTTCGGTCAGCTCCATAATATCCTTATAGTCGGCATAAGCTTCGTAAAGCTCAATCATCGTAAACTCCGGGTTGTGTCGGGTAGACACTCCTTCATTCCGATATACCCGTCCAATTTCGTAAACCTTCTCCAAGCCGCCCACAATTAGCCGCTTCAAATGCAATTCAATGGCAATACGCATATACAGCTGCATGTCCAACGCATTGTGATGTGTAATAAAAGGCTTCGCCGAGGCGCCCCCCGCAATCGCATGCATCGTTGGCGTTTCGACTTCCAGAAATCCGATGGAGTCCAGATAGCGACGCATCGATTGGATGATTTTCGAACGAAGAATGAAGGTTTGCTTCACTTCCGGATTCACAATCAAATCGAGGTACCGCTGGCGGTAGCGCAGCTCCACATCCTTCAAACCATGGAACTTCTCGGGCAACGGTATCAAAGACTTGGTCAATACTACAAGACTTGTCGCCTTCACTGAGGTTTCCCCTGTCTTCGTCTTGAATACCGTTCCTTCCACCCCGATCATATCGCCAATATCGAGCATGTCGTAGGCTTCAAACAGCGTATCGCCTACGGCGTCCTTGCGGACATAAATCTGTATTTTGCCAGTCATATCCTGAATATGCGCAAATCCGGCCTTCCCCATAGAGCGCTTTTGCATGATGCGGCCTGCAATCTTCACAACTGCCGGCTCAGCATCCAACGCCTCCTTGCTTTGGTCGCCATACTCATTCAGGATTTGATCGGCATGATGGGTGCGGTCAAACTTGCGGCCGAATGGATCTATACCTAGATCGCGAAGCTGCCCCAGCTTGTCCCTCCGAATTTGCAGCAGTTCATTGAGTTCAGTATCTTGCGTCAATCTATCCATCTCCTTCGTTAGATGACCCACAAAAGTGAAGTATAGCTTCGCAGCTTATTCCGAGTACTTTCGCGGGGCCTAGTCATGCAAAAAAGCTTCCGATGGAAGCTTTCCTGCGAATCATCCCGTCTTTCTGCACGACCTTATTTCTTGATATCCATGATTTTATACTGAATAATGCCGGCTGGAACGTTGACATCAACCGTGGAGCCTTTCTTCTTGCCGAGAATCGCTTTGCCAACGGGGCTCTCGTTGGAAATTTTGTTCTGTGACGGGTCGGATTCCGCTGTGCCCACGATGGTGTATTCGACCGTATCGCCGAACTCCAGATCCTTGAGAATGACCTTGGAGCCAATGTTCACCGTTTCCGTGTCAACTTCGTCATCGTTGATAATCCGCGCATTGCGAAGCATCTTCTCCAAAGTAATGACACGGCCTTCAATGAAGGCTTGCTCATTCTTCGCATCCTCGTATTCCGAGTTCTCGCTAATATCTCCATAGCCGATAGCCACTTTAATCCGCTCCGCCACTTCACGACGCTTCACGGATTTCAGGTTTTCGAGCTCTTCTTCGAGTTTTTTCAAGCCTTCCTGGGTTAAAATGACTTCCTTTTCGCTCATCTACAACTAACTCCCGTCGTGTGATATTTCGTGTTCCTTCCGTCTGGAACCACGAGCACATGTAAACTATATATATGATGGTAACCTGTCATGATGACAGGCCGCCCAATCCCTACGTGATGCCCTTTTTTATATTGCATGATTATATGGCATGCTTATGGAATTGTCAATGACGACCAACGTTGTAAATGGAAGCCGTTACTTATGGTCAATCAATGTACGGCGGCCTGCTCATCTACGGATTCATTGCGCATTAAGGAAGCGACAGCTTGATCCGCTTCAGCCTCCAGCTCCTGCACGAAGCTTTCCAGAATGCTGACCATCTGGTCCCGCTCTACTGCTTCCATGATAGCGTCCTTAATGCGTGCCGCGCCCTTCATCCCTTTCAAGTACCAGGCCATATGCTTGCGCATATCCTTCACCGCGACAGCCTCCGATTTCAAGGCAACGAGACGGTCCAAATGCAGGACAGCGATGCGCATCTTCTCGCGGGGCGTCGGCTCCGGCGGCAATGTGCCCTTGGTCAAATATTCGATCGTGCGGTAAAGCATCCAAGGATTGCCCAAAGCGGCACGACCGATCATGACGGCATCGCAGCCGGTATGATCCAGCATGCGCTTGGCGTCCTCCGGCTCGAACACATCGCCGTTGCCAATGACCGGAATACTCACGGCCTGCTTCACATCGCGGATAATATCCCAATTGGCCTTGCCTGTATACATCTGCTCACGGGTACGGCCGTGCACGGAGACAGCCTTGCCGCCAGCGCGTTCCACCGCGCGGGCATTTTCGATCGCATAGATATGCTCGGCATCCCAACCAATGCGCATCTTGACCGTAACCGGCTTATTCACCGCTTCCACGACAGCCGAGACCATCTCCTCGATTTTGTTCGGATCTAGCAGCCATCTGGCGCCTGCATCACACTTCGTAATCTTCGGGACCGGACAGCCCATATTAATGTCGATAATATCCGCGTTCGTCTGCTGATCGACTACTTTCGCAGCCTCCACCAACGAAGCTTTATCCCCGCCAAAAATCTGCAGGCTTAGCGGCTTCTCCCGTTCATCCACATAAAGCATCTCCAGGGTACGTTTGTTGCGGTGCAAAATGGCCTTGTCGCTGACCATCTCTGCGCAGACAAGACCGGTGCCGAATTCCTTGGCGATCAAGCGAAAGGCCGGATTGCACACCCCCGCCATCGGCGCCAGTACCACTCTATTCTTGAAGGTTATATCCCCGATTTGGAACATCCTGAATCACCCTTTCTCGCCATTCGTCGTATCGGTCAGTTCCTCATAATCAATTCCGAGCACATCCGATACGCGCTTTAACATCTGGACGTCCGGCTTGCGTGTCCCCCGCTCAATGGCGCCCAACACGCCGATCGACACGCCCAGAGAGTCAGCCAGCTCGCTCTGTGTATATCCTTTCAATTTGCGGAATGCACGGATGCGCCTGGCCAATGCATATGCGTCCATAACTCAACGCCTCCCTCATCGTCCATTGTCTCCATTCGTTTCCTCAACCATGTATTCAAAGAAGGGTCATGGTCTGCTATATCTAGTAGCGGTATGAGGACAAACGGCCTTTCTGCCATGCGCGGATGAGGGATGGTCAGTTCATCGGTAGTGAGCGTTACCCCGGACCAATGCAAAATATCGAGATCAAGCGTTCGCGGCCCCCATCGCTCATCCCGGACTCGACCATGCTTGCGTTCAATCGCCATCAGCATATGAAGCAGATCCATAGGAGGCAAATCCGTTCGAAGCATAGCGGCCATATTTAAAAAAGACGGTTGATCCACATAACCGACTGGAGCCGTTTCATATACCGGCGAACAACGGACAACCTCGCAACGCGCGTGTGCATCCATATCGGCCAGCGCCTGCTTCAAATACCCGAGCCGATCACCCATATTCGAGCCTAACCCTACGTATACGCCGCTTGCTGTCTGGAAACTCATCGCTCGTCCTTCTTCCGCCGCATCTCCACCGTCATGCCCGCAAACTTCATATCCACAGGCGGATGCGGTTTGGTTACGCGAACCGTCAATTCATTGACTATAGTATAAGTGTCCAATACCCGAGATGCAATACGCTCTGCCAGCGCTTCGACGAGCTGCACGGATTCCCCCTCAACCACGTCCTTCACCGTCTGGTACACTTCCGCATAATTAACAGTCCGCTCCAAAGCATCCGTCTGTCCGGCGGCACGCAAATCGGCATAAAGAACCAAATCCACATAAAACCGTTGACCCAGCTTCCTTTCCTCCGCAAACACCCCGTGATAGCCATAAAACTGCATGCCGGTTAATTCTATCTTGTCCATGCTATCGCTTCCTTTCCCTGTGTCCATCCTCATGTCTTGCCGCAGCAAGCATAGCATCCGCCATCCGCACGGCCTTGCTCATCTCCCCAACTTCATGCACCCGAACGGCGGCGCATCCCTGCATAATCCCGTACACTAAGGTTGCCGCCGTACCCGCTTCAATCTGATCGACAGGCAAATCCAGGGTGCGCCAAATCATCGACTTGCGCGAGGAGGCCAGCAATACCGGGTAGCCCATTGCGGTGATGCGGGACAAATGATTCATAAGCAGCAAATTCTGTTCAGTCGACTTGGCAAAGCCGATTCCGGGGTCCAGCCATATGCGACTCGGATCTGCGCCCGCTTCCATGGCCGCATCGGCCATCCTTTGCAAGTCGGCGCATACATCCTCGACAAAATTCGCATATACCGCCCGTTCCCGATTATGCGTAAGAATAATCGGGCAGTCGTACGCCGCCGCAACGCGAAGCAGCTCGGGATCGCGAAGTCCGCCCCATACATCGTTCAGCACATGCGCTCCCGCTTCCAGAGCCTGCCGCGCAACCTCCGCCTTATACGTATCGACAGAAATCGGCACCGGCAACTTGCTGGCTGCGAGCGCACGAATGACCGGAATGACCCGGTTCAGCTCTTCCTTCAAGCCGACTGCCGTTGCGCCCGGCCGGGTGGATTCCCCGCCTACATCAATCCAGTCGGCTCCTTCCGCTACCATATCATGCGCCCGCCGGACAGCTGATTCCAACGTGTTGTACCTGCCGCCGTCGGAGAAGGAATCCGGCGTCACGTTCAAAATCCCCATTATCAGCGTTTTTTCCCCTGTACGAAGCTCAAGGTCGCCGCACGGGATCGTACGGACGGCTCGGGGACGCCGTATCGCCTCGAAAGAATAAGTGTATGGAGCTGCCTCGTCTGTACTCATGCTTCCTGCCTCGCTTTCTTCCGGTAAGCCCGCAGCAGCCGATCTGTAATGGCGCCGATGCGCCCATTGCCGACCTGGCGGCTCTCTCCCTCCCTGCTGCGCAAGGAAGTGATCGGGACCAGCTCCTGAATGGAGTTCGTCATAAATACTTCGTCTGCGGCCGCCAGCTGCTGCCAGCTATAATATCCCGTCTCAAGCGGAATACTCATCTCGCGGCATAAGTCCATCACAGCCTCCCGGGTAATGCCTGGGAGAATGCCTGTATCCACAGCAGGGGTAAAGCACGTCCCATCCCGCAGAAAAAATAGATTGCTCACAATTCCTTCAGCCAAATGCCCGCGCTCTGACAAAAACAAGCCTTCCACGCGCCCGCCTTCCGGCCTGGCCGCGAGCTCCCGTTTGCCCAAGACGCTGTTCATGTAATGGAATGATTTATACCGTTCCGCGCCTTCTGGCGTGTTCCGTACTGTTCGCAGCTCTTGAAGCGCCATGCCTCGATCATACAGCTCATCCGCCACTGGAGGCAGCGGCTTCACATAGAGGATAACGGTCGGCTGGGCATACGGTTCTGTCTGCAAGCCAAGCGGCCCTGTGCCCGCTGAAACAGACAGACGAAAATATCCGTCCTCCAGCCTATTGGCTTCCAGCAGCTGTCCAACCGTCTGCTCGATTATTTGGCGTCCGTAAGGCATAGCAATGTCCAGCTCGCGAAGGCCTCCGGCCATGCGCTCCAAATGCTTGTCCAGCAAAAACGGCTTGCCTGCATAGGTGCGGAACGTTTCGAAAAATCCGAGTCCGTACAGAAAGCCGTGATCATATGCTGAGATCACGGCATCCTTCTCGTCTATGAATTGTCCGTTCAACCAAATTTGCATCGGTCTGCTCACCCCTGTGCAACAGCGCCAGCCCGGTCAATGAAATTCCGCAGCATCGTCTTCCCATGGTCGGTAATGATCGACTCCGGATGGAATTGAACGCCTTCGATAGGGAATTCCTTATGCCGCAATCCCATGATCTCCCCTTCTTCCGTGTAGGCGCTAATTTCCAAGCAGTCCGGAAGCGTCTCTCTTCGCACAATCAAAGAATGATAGCGGGTCGCCGTGAAAGGGGTCGGCAATCCCGCAAAGATCGTCTTGCCGTCATGATAGATGGGCGAGGTCTTCCCGTGCATCAGTCGTTCCGCCCGTACGACCTCGCCGCCGAATACCTGTCCGATAGACTGGTGCCCGAGACAGACACCGAGAATCGGGATTTCCCCCTTAAATCGTTCAATGAGAGACAGGCTGATGCCCGCCTCGTTAGGCGTACATGGTCCCGGCGAAATCAATAGTTGATCCGGCTTCATCGCAGCAATCTCTTCCAAGGTGATGTCGTCATTGCGGCGCACCTGCACCTCTTCGCCCAGCTCCCCCAAATACTGCACCAGGTTGTACGTGAAGGAATCATAGTTATCGATTACGAGAATCATACCATTGCGCCTCCTTTGTGGCGTAAGCCCGATTTTTGCCAAGCTGCAAACTGTTCACTGTATTGAATAGCCTTCCATAAAGCCTTCGCTTTATGAATGGATTCCTGATACTCTCTATGCGGTATGGAGTCGATGACAATGCCGGCGCCAGCCTGAATATGGCCGATGCCTTCGGACGCTACCAGCGTACGTATAAGTATATTAAATTCCATATCGCCGTTGTAGTCAATCCATCCCAAGGAACCCGTATAGGGTCCGCGCCGCACCGGCTCCAGCTCCTCAATGATTTCCATCGTGCGAATCTTGGGCGCGCCCGTAATCGTTCCTCCGGGAAAGGTCGCCGCCAGCACGTCAAAGGAATCCTTCCCTTCGGCCAGCTCTCCCCTCACCTCAGACACAAGATGCATCACGTGGGAATATTGTTCAATCACCATGAAATCATCGACGCGAACCGTACCGTAACGGGAAATGCGCCCCAAGTCATTGCGCTCCAGGTCTACCAGCATAACGTGCTCCGCCCGCTCCTTCTCGGTTGCCAGCAGCTCTTCCCTCATCCGGGCATCCTCAGCCTCATTCTGCCCCCTGCGCCGAGTTCCGGCAATCGGCCGCGTGCTGATGACGTTGCCCTGCCGCTTCACAAGCAATTCGGGCGAGGCCGAAACCAGCTGGAAATTGCCTGCATTGAAATATCCCATATAGGGGGAAGGATTGAGCAGGCGCAGCCATTCATACAGCTCTTGGGGCGAGGCAGCCAATTCGCGGCTCTGGCGCAGCGACAGGTTCACCTGAAATACATCGCCCTGCGCGATATAGGCCTGGATGCGCCGCACCGCTTCTTCGTAATCCGATTTGGGGAAGGCGCGAAGGATGCCTTCCATGGCATCTACATCAATGTGCAGCCCTTCCTTGTCCACTTGTTCGCGATACCATAGTCGGCGAGCCTCTGCCGCCTGCTTGGCCTGCTTGCACCATCGTTCCCACTGCGTCTTCATGCGCTGTACCCGCGCTGCCGCTTCTGACCAGCCATCAGTCAGGTCTGCCGCGGATTGAGAAGCGCTGCCATGCACCGAACAAAACAGTCTGGACTCCTGCTGATCAATTATCCACACTTCGTTGAAGCGGAAAAGAACGTAGTCCGGAAGCCCCAGATCATCTTCTGCAAGTACAGGCAGCCGCTCGATAGAACGCACCACGTCATAGGCCCAATACCCCGCAGCACCGCCCAACCATGGCGGAAGCCCATGCAAGCGAGGAGAGCGGTGAGGCGAAAGCCACTGCTTGGTGAGCGCTAGCGGAGAGCCGGTCAGCTCTCTTACCTCGCCTGCTTCCAAATCCGTCACAATGGCTCGGTCCCCCTTGCCGCGAATGACGGAAACGGGATTGGCGCCCAGAAACGTGTACCGGCCGCCCTTGCCGCTTTCCAGAAGCACATGGCAGCTGTCCGCTTCCTTCCATACCGCTTCCCAGCTATCCGGGCTGCCATCTGCAAGCAGAGGGAAATCCTCTACATAAGGAAGCGCCGTATAGCCATCCTCCATCCAAGCCCGCCAATCTTCCCGGGTGACCCACGCTCTGGCTTCACGTTCCACGTTGCTTTTCGTCCTTTCCGCTAAAGTCTTATGCGTATCATATCAGAATTAAGGGACATTGCAAGCCCTTATGCCTGGTGTATCTTGTTGGAAACAGACATATGGCCGCCGACCAACGCTGTGCTTGCCCGTCCACCGCCTGCCTCTTTGATCCGCTTCCCCGTCTATGAAAAAGCGCCCCCCACTTTCGTGGAGGGCGCGCGATGAACGCCGTGATTACTGCTCGAACTGATACAACGGCGTGCTGAGGTAACGTTCTCCGTTGGATGGAAGCACTGCTACCACGCGCTTGCCTTTGCCAAGCTCTTTCGCCACTTTCAGTGCGGCGAAGATGGCTGCGCCAGAAGAAATACCGCCGAGAATGCCTTCTTCCCTAGCTACCCTGCGGGAGGTCTCGAACGCTTCCTCATTGTCAACGGCAATAACGCCATCATAGATTTCTGTGTTCAGGATGTCCGGTACAAAGCCGGCGCCAATCCCCTGAATCTTGTGCGGTCCAGGCTTGCCGCCGGACAGAACAGGAGAAGCAGATGGCTCAATCGCATAAATCTTGATGTTCGGGAAGTTTTGCTTCAACACTTCGCCGGCTCCTGTAATCGTACCGCCAGTGCCGATACCGGAGATGAAGGCGTCCAGCTTGCCGTCATGGTCATTGATCGCTTGTACGATTTCCGGTCCTGTGGTCTCGCGGTGAATCTTCACGTTCGCCTGGTTCTTGAACTGCTGCGGCATGAAGTAATCCGGATTTTCCGCTTGAAGCTCTTCCGCGCGCTTGATAGCGCCCTTCATACCTTCGGCTCCCGGTGTCAGTACCAGCTCGGCACCGTAAGCGCGCAGCAGGTTGCGGCGCTCCATGCTCATCGTTTCCGGCATAACGAGAATCGCTTTGTAGCCTTTAGCTGCAGCTACCATAGCGAGACCGATGCCAGTATTTCCGCTGGTCGGCTCAATAATGGTCGAGCCCGGCTTCAGCAGACCTTCTTTCTCCGCTACCTCTACCATGCTGATCGCAATCCGGTCCTTGACGCTAGAGCCCGGGTTTTGATACTCCAGCTTCACATAAATTTCCGCACTGTCCTCGGGCACTACCCGGTTCAAGCGAACCAATGGAGTGTCGCCGATAAGTTGCGTTACGTTTTGTACGAGTTTTGCCATCTTGATCCCTCCCATAATGATACGGCGGTTTATGCAGGAACCGTCGTCCCGTATTAATCCGAGTAATCTAATCGGTTTTATCCTGCCTCTAGCTTATCAACCGGATGAATCCTTGTCAATACAGATTTTCCTCTCAGCTCTTGGCCAGTTCAGCCAGCTCATCCCCCGTGAACCGATGCGGCTCGTTGCAAAAGTGGCAGATCACCTCTGCACCGTCATCCTCGCGCCGCATGCTTTCCAGCTCCTCCTTGCCCAAGCTGCGCAGCATGCCTTCCACCCGCTCCCGGGAGCATCGGCATTGGAATCGAACTTCCTGCTCCCCCAGTACCTGAAAGGTCGGAACAATCTGTTTCACAATTTGCTCCAAGCTCTCACCGCGATCAAGCAGCTCGGTAATCGGCCGGACTTGCGACAGATGCTTTTCGATTTCGGCAATTCGCTCATCGCTTAGACCCGGCAGCAATTGAATAATAAAGCCGCCTGCCGCGCGGATCGTCTCATCCGGATTGATCAGCACGCCAAGCGCCACGGCGGACGGCGTCTGCTCAGACTTGGCGAAGTAGTAAGTGAAGTCCTCGCCAAGCTCGCCGGATACGATCGGCACGCTGCCCCGATAAGGCTCCCGCATTCTGAGATCCTTGATGACATACAGATAGCCCTGCGTGCCAACCGCCCCTGCCACGTCGAACTTACCTAGTGCATTCGGGTCCAAGTCGACATGCGGATGATCCACATACGCTCTCACTTCGCCATGAGCATTCGCGTCCACCACGATTTGTCCGATAGGCCCGTCGCCCTGAATGCGAATGGTCACGTTCTCCTCGCCTTTCATCAGCCCGCCGATCATCAGTCCGGCAGCGGCTGCCCTTCCCATTGCCGCTGTAGCTGTCGGCCATGTATCTTGCCGTCTCCGCAGTTCCTCGATAACCCCGGTGCACTGAACCGCAATCGCCCTGACTGTGCCGTCCTCAGCGGTACCTCGAATCATTTTATCCATGTTCCCTTGTCACCCCCTGTTGCGCTTGTAAATGACTTGCAAGCCTTGCAATGTAAGCAGTCCGTTCACCATTTCAATCGTACGCGATTCCCCTGCAATCAAATCAGCCAGACCGCCAGTGGCGATCACGCGCGGGTTCGTGCCGTATTCCTCGCGGATGCGATCCACAATCCCGTCCACCTGACCGGCATAACCGTAAATAATGCCCGCCTGCATGGAACTGACCGGATTGCGCCCGACAACCCCGCTCTTCGGCTTTATCAGCTCAATGCGCGGCAGTTTGGCCGCCCGCTGATACAAGGCCTCTGTAGAAATGCCGATGCCCGGTGCGATTGCGCCGCCCAAATAATGGCCCTGCTCATCAATGTAGTCAAAGGTCGTCGCCGTGCCGAAGTCAACCACTATAAGCGGAGGGCCATACAGCTCGATCGCTGCCACAGCATTGACGATGCGGTCAGCACCTACCTCCCGAGGGTTCTCGTACTTGATATTGAGTCCGGTCTTAATGCCCGGTCCAACAATCAGCGGCGTCTGCTTTAAGTATTTCTCGCTGAGCGTTTCCAATACAAACATTAGCGGGGGCACGACGGATGAGATAATGACCCCTTCAATCTGATCCGTGCCGATGCCGGCGTGGTTGAACAAGCTGTGTATGGTCATGCCGTATTCGTCCACGGTGGCGGAACGATTGGTGCTGAGCCGCCAATGATGAAGCAGCTGATCCTCCTCATACAACCCCAGCACAATATTGGTATTGCCCACATCAATAACCAGATTCATATCCGTCTCTCCTTCCGCTCATTCAAGTCGAGACTAATATCGAGCGTCGATACCGAAGCAGTCAGTCCGCCTGCGCTTATGACGTCTACTCCGGTTTCGGCAATGGCCCGAACCGTATCCAGCGTCACCCCGCCGGAAGCCTCAATCACCACATGCGGCGCCTGCTCCCGAATACGCGCAACGGCTGCGCGCATGTCCGCAAGCGGCATATTGTCGAGCATAATAATATCCGCCCCTGCCTGCAGCGCCTGTTCGACTTCATGCGCCTGTTCGACTTCCACCTCAATCTTCATCGTATGCGGGATGGCCGCACGCGCCGCTTGGACAGCTGCCTCAATGCCTCCGGCTGCCTTAATGTGGTTGTCTTTAATCATGACAGCATCATATAAGCCAAACCGATGGTTGTGTGCGCCGCCTACCCGAACTGCATATTTCTCCAAGAGTCTATGCCCAGGCGTCGTCTTGCGCGTATCCACCACCCGCACCGGCAAGCCCTCCACAGCTTCCGCGAACCTTCTGCTCTTCGTGGCAATGCCTGACATGCGCTGCAGCAGATTTAGCGCCAGCCGCTCTCCAAGCAGCAGGCTTCTGGCAGAGCCTTCTGCTTCGGCAATAATGTCGCCGACCCTTAACGGGTCTCCATCCTGCATAAGCGCGCGGAAGGAGATCGACGGGTCCACTTCGTGAAACACCCATTGGGCAACCTCCACTCCGGCCAACACACCCTCCTGCTTTGCATGGATGATGGCCTTCGCTTGGGTCTCGCGCGGCACAACCGAATCGGTTGTGACATCCCCTGTTCCGATATCCTCCATCAGCCATTCCTGAATCATGCGGCGCACCGCATGTTGATTAGATGCCTTCATCGATGATCCGCTCCTCCGTTAATCCCTTGTCCCGCTGCAGTACAATATGCTTGCGCCAGACCTGGTCATTCCGCTCCGGAAAGTCCTCGCGGAAGTGGCCGCCTCGACTCTCTTCGCGAGCGAGTGCCGCTTGTCCGGTCAGCTGTGCCGTGGTCAGCATGTTGGCAAACTCATATTCCTCTCTGCGAGTCAGACATGATTGGAAAATCGGCAGCTGACGGCTTAGCTCATCCAGCGCTTTCTGCAAATCCTTGCCGTTGCGCTTCAAACCGACGAACCGCAGCATAATCTTCTGCAGCTTCAGCCTCCTCTCGACAACTGCCTGTACAGGCACATCCTTGCGCCCTTCCTGTACGACCAGCTCCCCGAGCCCTTCCCGTTCCGGCAGCTGTGCAATACGATTGACAATGCGCTGACCATACACGATCGCTTCCGACAAGGAGTTGCTTGCGAGGCGGTTAGCCCCGTGCACACCGGTATTGGACACCTCGCCGCAGGCGAACAGGCGCTTGATGGACGTCTCCCCGTTCAGATCGGTCTTGACGCCGCCCATCATATAATGGGCGGCCGGTGCAACAGGAATCCAGTCCGAAGTCAAATCGAGACCGTACTTCAGGCAAAATTCGAAGATCGTCGGGAAGCGCTGCCGTATCCATTCTTCCGGTTGATGGGTGATATCGATATAGACGAACGTGGACTTCGTTGCTTCCATCTCCGACACAATGGCGCGGGCCACGATATCGCGCGGGGCCAGTTCCTGCTGGGGATGGTAGCGTTCCATGAAGCGTTCCCCCTTGATATTCCGAAGCACCGCACCTTCCCCTCGTACGGCCTCGGAAATCAGAAAGCGCGGAGCGCCCGGATAGCACAGGGAAGTCGGGTGGAATTGGATAAATTCCACATCGCGAATTTCCGCGCCAGCCCGGTACGCCATGGCTATACCGTCCGCTGTCGCAATATCCGGATTTGTCGTATAGCGATACAGCTGACCGGCTCCGCCTGCACACAGGATAGTCGCTTGGCTGCGTACAAAAACCCGGCTGCCGTCCGGCTTCTGCACCAGCGCTCCGGCACACTCTCCCTCATGCGTAATCAAATCGATGACAAAGTGGTCGTCCCACACCTCGATCTGGCTTCTGTTCTTCACAATTTCATTCAGCGCACGCACCACTTCGGCTCCCGTGGCATCGCCATGCGCATGCAGGATGCGGCGATGACTGTGCGCCCCTTCCTTCGTGAGCGCGATTTCCCCGTTCTCTTCATCGAACTGCGTGCCGAGACGCATCAGTTCCCGAACAAGCTCAGGTCCTTCGTGCACCAGCACGTCCACCGCTTCTTGCGAGCAAAGTCCTGCCCCAGCGATAAGCGTATCCTGGCGATGATAGGCGGGGGAGTCATCTTCCGCCAATACAGCGGCAATCCCTCCTTGAGCATATTGGGTATTGCTGTCGTACATGGACTTCTTCGTTATCATCAGCACCGGCTGGTGATCGCTGGCTTTGATTGCTGTGAACAAGCCCGCGATCCCTGCACCAATCACCAAACAAGAAGTCTCGACCTGGGGCAATTCCTTGAGATCAAAATCGACCAAATATCGAGGGATCATTCTCATCGCCTGCTTTCTCTATCCGAAGTCTGTAGCTTTTTATGTATGAGTTCGTACCGATACCATCTATGATCGAAAAAGAGAGAGGCTTCCAGGAAGCCTCCCATTCAGCATGATTGTTCGCAGCCCAAGCATTCCCACCTATGAAAGTGTGCGCTGCATGCGATGTTGCTCGCTTATTTCCCCGCAACTTCAAGCATCCGTTCCAGCGAGCGCCGCGCCTTGTCGGCCACCGCTGTCGGAACATAGATTTGCGGCGACATGTTCTCCAGACATTTCACCAGCTTCTTCAGGTTGTTCACCTTCATATTCGGGCACACCAGGAACTTGCTGGCGAAGTGAAATGTCTTGTTCGGGCTGTCGAGCCTGAGCTGATACCCGGTGCCGTCTTCCGTTCCGACAATAAATTCCTGCTTATCGGATTCGCGGCAGTATTTAATAATGGCTGTTGTGCTGCCAACAAAGTCCGCCATCGCCACAACCTCGGGACGGCACTCCGGATGGACGACGAACTCAGCGTTCGGATACTGCGCCCGCATCTCTTCAACATCCTTCACCGTCAGCATGTCATGCGTATTGCAGTACCCTTCCCATATGATCATTTTCTTATCTGTGTGCTGCTGCACGTAGTGGCCCAAATTTTTGTCCGGGCACCAAATGACCGTATCGCTGTCCACGGAGTTGACGATTTTCACCGCGTTGGCCGATGTACAGACAATGTCGGTTTCAGCCTTCACATCCGCCGTCGAGTTAATATAAGTTACCACCGGCACGCCAGGATGCTGAGCCTTCAGCTTGCGCAGCCCGTCCGCATTGACCATGTCCGCCATCGGGCACCCCGCCCGTTCGTCCGGGATAATAACCGTCTTGTTCGGGGCCAAGATCTTGGCGCTTTCACCCATAAAGTGCACGCCGCAAAAAACAATCACATCGGCATCCGTGGATGCGGCTTTTTGTGCCAGCAAAAATGAATCTCCGCGGAAATCCGCCACTTCCTGTATTTCATCGCGCTGATAATAATGTGCGAGAATGATGGCATTGCGCTCCTTCTTCAGTTGCAGCAGCCGTTCCTTCAGCTCGGCGTCACGCTCCGCTTTACGTTCCAACGCTAGTGCTTCCATGCGGACCGCCCTCCCTTTTGATTTGACAGTGTTTGTGAAAATAAGCACATAAATGAGTCAGGCCATGAAATAGTATGGGGTCATTAGACCGATAATTATTTCACGCAGCTGACCCGAAGACAGTTTACAACTAATTTACAGCACCTGCCGAACAGTGTCAATGCACAATCGCCAAGTTAAAGTGCGGCATTCGATTTCCTTCCGTTATTCAACAACAGAAAAAAACTGACGCAGGCAAAGCAGCCTGCGCCAGTCTGTATTCGCTTGCCTTATTTCTTCTCTTTATCGTCTGACTCATCCGCATCTTTCGGCTTCGCATCCTCTTGATCCGCTGCCTGTTGATTGTCAGAGGCAGAATCGGCATGATCTGCCTTTTCCTCAGGCTTGCGGTCGAAGTCCAGCTTGTTGCCGTCATGCTTCTGGTCCTGCTCTTTAATCGTCACCTTCGGCTGGTCGCCCTGTTGTCCCGTCGATGACTGGTCCGCTTTTTCCTTATGGCGCGGCCGCAGGTTCTCTTCCAGCTTGCCGGTCTCCAGCAATTCTGTAATCTGATCTTTCTCGAGCGTCTCGAGCTCAAGCAGCTTATTGGCAATCAGGTGAACCTGATCCTCGTGCTTGGTCAAGATTTCGCGTGCTTGCTCATAGCAAGAGCGGATCATAGCCTGCATTTCCTGATCAATCTCATAAGCGATTTGATCGCTGTAGTTTTGCTCATGGCCTATATCGCGGCCTAGGAAAACCTGACCCTGGCTTTGCCCGAACTGCATAGGACCGAGCTTGTCGCTCATGCCGTATTCCGTAATCATGGCGCGCACAATGCCGGTAGCCTTGCGGAAATCATCGTAAGCGCCCGTACCGATCTCACCGATATACAGCTCCTCCGATACACGACCGCCCAGCAATCCTGTAACACGATCCAGAAGCTCGCTCTTCGTCTGAAGCATGCGATCCTCGCCGTCCTTCGGGATCATCATGGCATAGCCGCCCGCGCGTCCTCTTGGGACGATGGTTACCTTGTGAATGACATCTGCATGACGCACATGATAGCCGATGATCGTATGGCCGGCTTCGTGATAAGCCACGGTGCGCTTCTCGCGCTCGCTGATCACGCGGCTCTTCTTCTGGGTACCGACTACCACTCGGTCGAAAGCCTCGTCCAGCTCATCCATGCCGATCTCCTTCTTGTTGCGGCGCGCCGCAATCAATGCGGCCTCATTCAGCAGATTTTCCAAATCAGCGCCGGTAAAGCCGGTTGTATACCGAGCCAGGACATCCATCCGCACATCCTTGGAAAGCGGCTTATTCTTCGCATGCACCTTGAGTACCGCTTCGCGTCCCTTCACATCCGGACGATCGACGGTAATTTGACGGTCAAAACGGCCTGGACGCAGCAACGCCGGATCCAAAATATCCGGGCGGTTCGTTGCGGCTACGATAATAATTCCTTCGTTCGCACTGAATCCGTCCATCTCGACCAGCAGCTGGTTGAGCGTTTGTTCGCGCTCGTCATGACCGCCGCCCAGTCCCGCGCCCCGCTGACGTCCGACAGCATCAATCTCGTCAATAAAGATAATACATGGCGCGTTCTTCTTCGCTTGCTCGAACAAATCCCGGACACGAGAGGCGCCGACACCGACGAACATCTCAACGAAATCCGAGCCGCTGATGCTGAAGAAAGGTACGCCTGCCTCGCCAGCCACTGCCCGTGCCAGCAACGTCTTACCTGTGCCTGGAGGACCGTTCAGCAGCACGCCCTTCGGTATGCGCGCTCCGACAGCCGCAAATTTGCGCGGATCCTTCAGGAATTCCACAACCTCGACAAGCTCCTGCTTCTCCTCATCCGCACCAGCCACGTCCTCGAATGTGACCCGCTTCTTCTCTTCATTATATAGACGCGCACGGCTCTTGCCGAAATTCATCACCTTGCCGCCGCCGCCCTGTGCCTGGTTCAACAGGAAGAAGAACAGGATAAAGATGATGACAAACGGAATGATCGAAGTCAAGAACGTGACCCAACCACTCTGTGTATCCATCGGCTCCATGTTCAGCTCGACGCCTTGGGCCTGCAAGTAACTGAACAGCGTCTCGACTACAGGGGCCCGAACCTCGAAGGTTTCCTGATTGGCCGCAAACACGCCGGAGATCTCATATGTATAACCGTCCCACTTGACCGTGACCGATTGTACGTTATTTCTTTCGACCTGTGACAAAAATTCGGTGTAAGAAAGCGGCTTTTGCTGGTCGTTCTGACTGCTGATAAAATGAACAATACCGACAACTACCAGAAAAATTAACAGGTAAAATCCGGTATTCCGGATGAATCGGTTCATCCCCTACCTCCTCTCGAAAAGGGCGCATTGATGTATATTGGAACTGTTTCCACAGGATAAAAACGAGCTTCAAATATTGTACCATAGTCTGTCAGGCAATCACAATAGAAGCACATGTCGGATGAACCTCAATTGGAATCTCAGGAGTATACGGCTTCTTTCAGCACCCCGATAAACGGCAGATTGCGGTATTTCTCCGCGTAATCCAGGCCATATCCTACCACAAATGCATCAGGGAGCACAAATCCTTTGTAGTCGGCCTCCAGACCAACCGTACGCCGAGCAGGCTTGTCAAACAGCGTCACGATCTTGACTGAAAGCGCGTTGCGCCTTTCGAGCACATCCACGAGATAGCTTAGTGTAAGACCGCTGTCAATAATATCCTCGACGATCAACACATCCCGACCCTCGACCGTAACGTCCAAGTCCTTGATAATCTTGACAACGCCGGACGATTTGGTGGAATTCCCGTAGCTGGACACCGCCATGAAGTCAACCTCAAGCGGCACTTCAATACGCTTCACTAAATCAGAAAGGAACATAAAGGCGCCCTTCAGCACGCAGATCACGAGCGGATTCCGCCCTTCGTAATCGCGGCTGATCACTTCCCCCAGTTCCTTCACCTTGGCTTGAATCTGTTCTTCGCTGTACAACACTTCTTCAATGTCATTGAGCAATGCAGGGGCCTCCTAGCGTTGGTTCTAATATTATATGATGCTGCTTATGCGGATATGTACTACGGACCGGGTTCGGTCGGAAACGAGGGCTACGTCGGATCGGCGCAATCCCGGAATCCAAAGCACCCTGTCTTCGGCATCCGTCACAAGCGGCATGGTCTCTCGTTCGGAGACGGGTATTTTGGCGTCAATGAACATATCTTTTACCTTTTTGCTGCCGTTTAATCCCTGAATCCGCATCCGGTCGCCCGGCTTCCTGCAGCGGACAATCAAGGGCATATGCAGCCGCTCCGCATCCAGCCATGCCTCTTCCATGCCGCCCCCTGACAGCGCCTGTCGAGGTTCATTCGATTCAAGCGTTATCCGCTCCAATTGCATGGCAATTCCGGCTTCCGCAACCTGCACGACTGCCGGCAGCGCATGAATCT
Source organism: Xylanibacillus composti (assembly GCF_018403685.1). Taxonomy (NCBI): domain Bacteria; kingdom Bacillati; phylum Bacillota; class Bacilli; order Caryophanales; family Paenibacillaceae; genus Xylanibacillus; species Xylanibacillus composti. The sequence goes on along the minus strand of NZ_BOVK01000002.1, from coordinate 52,021 downwards.
CATACTCATAGGCCGCCGGGGTCTTCGCCTGTGCCGTAGTGAAGCACAGCCCATCATAGTCCCGCTCCAGCCGAATGCTTCCGGCAAGCTCGAACCGGGCATTCGGCGCAGCATGCTGGCGTACCGCATGCCTCACCTGCTCGATATGCCTGAACGTGACGGCATCGTCTCCCCCCGAAAGATAACTTAATATTAGATGAATCAATCTTCTTTGTAAAGCTGGGTGCAGCGCAGCCAAGCGGCTGGCTGACAGGCGGATGAAGCCTGATTCTACCGTGGTCATCTCCGCGAACAGCTCCTCTGTCAGCTGCTTCAAGTAGGCATCTTCATCACCCAGAATCATTGCGGTTCGATTCAGGCTCTGCGCCGCCCCCGGACTGAAATCCTCAAGTGCAGGGAGCACGTCGAGCCGGATTGCATTGCGCGTATAGATCCGCTTGCTGTTGCTGGAATCCGTTCGGTAATCGATGCCTTGCTCCCGGCAATAACTGACAAGCTCTGCTTTATATATACGCAGCAGAGGTCGAACGAGTTCCACATTTTTCTCCATTCGTCTGATCGGCATGCCGGCCAATCCGTGGCTGCCGCTTCCGCGCAGCAGGCGCATCAGAACGGTCTCAGCTTGATCATCGGCGTGGTGGCCCAACGCGATTTTGCCTGCCCGCCATTGATTCGCTGTTTCGACCAAAAATGCATAACGGAGCTCGCGTGCCCGATCCTGCGCATTACCCGGATGCTGCTTCAGCTCTCCCGGCATATTCAGCTGTGTGCGAAAACAGGGGATGCCAAGCTGTCCGGCGAACGCCTCTACCCAATCCGCCTCACTGAGCGATTCCTCTCCGCGAAAGCCATGATCCACATGAGCCGCAGCTAGCTGCCATTGATACGTGCGGGCCAGGGCTTCCAGGGCATGCAAAAGGGCCGCCGAATCAGGCCCCCCGGATACCGCGACAACGATACGCTCACCCGCCTGCAGCAGGTTCTCTTCTTCGATTGTCCTTCTCAGCTGTGCAAGCAGCTGCCCCATCGTCTACACCCCATCCGTAGTATCCACGAAAGCAGAGAACAACTTCAAGACCCGCTCCTCTTCCATCACTGGGTCCAATTCACGTCCGTACGCACCCGTTCAGCTAGTTCAATACCAGCCAAAGCACGGATACAAACGCAACAAACGAGCTGATGAAGGCCGCCGTCAGCCAAGGCAGATGGAGCGGTTCCAGCGCCTTCAGCCCTCCCCATTTCAACAGCAGCTGCCGGTACTCCTGCAGTGCCGCATCAGCCGAGTCGTATCGTCCTTGTATAGCCTTCTCCAAAAAAGGCGCGATAGGCTTGCAGGCAGGCGTCTGTCGTGCCAGTGTCACCAGATCTTCCGCACACCGGTTCTGGGGAATGCGGTTGGCCCTGGCGTCGAAGCGCTCGTACCCGGCCAGCAGTCGCAGCCCGAGCGCGGCCACCGCAAAAATATCGTAGGAAGCTTCAGCTGTGCGGCTGCCTGCATTCCAGTAACCGCGATCGTACAGCTCGGTGAACTGGCGAACCGAATCCCCGAACCGGCTTACCCCGCCGTAATCTACCAGTGTCGCCCGGCCGCTTTCGGAGACAAGAATGTTCTCCGGCTTTACATCGCCGAACGCCCAGCCCTGGCGATGGAGCTCATCCAGCCTGGCAAGAAGCTGCCTGAGCAAGATGTAGGTCCAGTCCCGCCCGCGCTTGGCGATAAAAGCCGTTACCCTGACGCCCTCAATATAAGGCATGACATAGAAGGGATAGCGAAGGCCTCCCAATTCCGCATCATCTGCATCGAGCAGATAAGGCTTGTCCTTACGGTTGAGCGCACTAAGCAAATTAATTTCCGACTGCAAGCTGGCTGCGTCGTAGCCTAGTTTCAGGGCAGCCAGCCGCTTCCGTCCTGCAGACACCAAGTATACACGTCCGTTCGCTCCTTCGCCCAACAAACGTTCTACGCGATACGTTCTTTCATTATATATGCCCCGGATACGCGCATCGTTTTGCAACAGGCGAACCGAAGCCGACTGCTCGTTATCTTGTTTAGACCATATAGTCACGGAATAATCCCTCACGTGCTTCCAGCGGCTGCTCTTCCAAATCATCGAGGCCAGCCGGGGCAGATTGATACGCTCCCATATATTTCAACACTTCTATTATAGCAGGTCCTGTCGGTGTTGTACCCTTCATGTTCAGTTTTTGAAACAGCTTATCCGCTCCCTGGAGGTCTGCCGACCAGCCGTGATCCAGCTCCGCCACCCGTTCCATGCTCCCCGGGTAATGGAATACCGCAAGCTCGCTCTTTCCTCTGCGGGCCTGAAGGCTCAACATCAGATCACGAACCGCCTCCGCCGCTGCCGGCAGTTTGGCGCGCATGCTGCCGCTTGCGTCTATCAGCAGCGCTACTTGAAGACTCGCTTTCTCATTCAATTGATCCATGACTTCCACCACTTGCGCCCGCTTATCCGGCGGCAAAGCCGCGATATCCGTGTCTTTGCCCATAATGGTGCTCAGCTCGGTATGGACTACCTGACGGATCGTGTGTGCAACGGTCTGCCGTGTCATCATCTGCACCGTGCGGGCGAGATCCTTCGCATGCACCAATCGGCTCATGCCCCCTCCCGCGGCCGCAATCCGCTCCACCTCTGCCGCACCGCGCTCTCCCAAATCGCCGCCGTCCAATACGCCAATCACATTCACTACAATCCCATCCTCGTATGCCTGGGCAGCCGCTGCAGCCGGATCCACCCCAACATTCGAACAGCCGTCTGTTATCAAGATGATTTGCTTCATTCGCCTGTACCTCCCCATTATCTTGGCCCGTCCAGCGCCCGGCGTCTGACCGAATCTAGCACTCGACTCTATTACCTAGTATGGACGGGAATAGAAGATTTTAACCCTGGGGAAAGGCAGTTTGCGGCTAGCAGGGAAACCATAAAAAAACCTGCCCGCATCCAGCGGACAGGAGATATAGGTCTTGCTATTGCTTCGCGCACCAGGACAAGCTCTGTCTAAGCACCTCGGTAAATGCCGGATGGTTCAATCCGTCTTGCAAATGAGCCGGGGTCAGGCACAGCACCTTCCCTTGGCCGAACGCATGGCGCCACCCGCCGATCGATTCGCCGTCGACAGAGGAAGAGCGCAGGAATACTTCGGTCTCCGCTTCCCGAACGGAAACGAAATAATGCTCGTCGAGGAACGAGAATGGCTGCTGCGGATCGCCAATGCCGGCGCCCTCGGCCGCTTCGTAACGGACAACCTGATGCTCCACCGGGTGAGACAGGAAATGGCCGCGCAGCATATCCACATACGCGCCGTCCTCCGGATAGGAAGCCAGCCCGGCATGCCAGCCAAGCCAAGCGCCGCCTTCACGCACATACTTCGCAATCTGCTCCTCGGCTTCCGCATCCATCCAGATGCGGACCTGCTCGTCCTGCGGATTAATCCGATTCTCCTTGAACAGGATCGCCACATCCGGCTTTTCCTGCAACGTCGCAACCAATTGCTCTGCGTCTATGAATTCGAGGCTAATTTCCCCTGCGTCAATCAGCGGCTGCGCTGCGCGCTGCAGCGACTCGTCCGCCCACGCTTTCTGATGATAAAAATCTCCGGTAACAGCTACCACTCTTTTCATTTCGGTCATTCCCTCCTAGTTATGCAAGCGCCGGCTTAATCGAAATTATTACCCTGGCATAGCCTCGCCGCGATGGTCAATAAAGATGCCGGCACCTTCTGCCTTGTTCGTGCCATCAATCAGCGCCAGCACGCCTTGCGCAGACTCAGTCGGATCGCCCGGCGCCTTTTCGCCGCCCATGTCGGTGCGAATCCAGCCCGGATGCACGGCGTACACGCGGATGCCGCGATCCTTCACATAGCGGCGCACATGCTCCGAGAACAGATTCAACGCACCCTTGGATACTGCGTATGGATAGTCTCCGCCGTAGGCATTCTTAAAGCTGCCCGCCTCCGAGCTGATATTGACGATCGCCTTTTCGCCCTCTTCCGTCATCAGCGGAAGCATGTGCTTCACGACACGAATCGGGCCGAACAGGTTCACCTGAAACGTCTCTTCCGTATCCGCCAGAGACAACTCTTCCAGCTTTTGATCGCGCGCCAGCAGGATTCCCGCATTGTTGACGACCGCATCTACATGGCCGAACGCTTCCTTCACTGCGGCAGCCGCCTGCTGGACGGTCGCCTCATCCTTCACATCCAGCGCGGTAATCAATAGATCTCCGGGATATTGCTGCGCCAGCTTCTCCAGACCTTCCCCCGGTTGTGCCGGATTGCGCACACCGGCAGCTACACGATGTCCCTGTGCCAGAGACAACGCTGCCAAATGAAAACCGAGTCCCCGATTAGCGCCCGTAATGAATATGTTCATTGTGTCGTTCCTCCTTGTTTTTTTGTGTGTACGAGAGAGCACTTAGTTATTTATCGTTCTCCAGCAGCTCCAGCATCACTTTCAGCTGCGGGAACGTATCCATGTATGCATAACGGCCGCCTGTGTACTCGCCTTTTTGGATCAGCTTCATCCCCTTGGCCTCCATGACCGCGATCTTCTCCTTCATGCCCTCGATGACAAAGGCAATATGATGCGGGCCTTCCCCGTGTGCATTCAGATGATCGCGCCAAGTGCTCGGATGCTGGTCCGGCTCAATCAATTCCAGCTGCAAGGAGCCCATATCGAAGAAGGCCAGCTTGGAGCGCGCTTCGGAAGGCTTGCCCATATATTCCGTCTGCGCTACATCGACGGTGTCGGTCCAGAACCACTTCGGCTTTTCGACGCCGAAGAATTCCGCATACGCTTGGGAAGTCTTCTCGATGTCGTTGACCAAAATGCCGATTTGCGTAATAACGTTCGTGCCTAATACATTTTGACTCATGATCGGTATCGCTCCTTTATATAGTTAGGATGACAATTATATGAACTTCCAAACCCTCTTTTCCTGATCAAACAGGGTGCTGCGCTCCATGCGCTAGAAATAGCCCCATCTGCCGTCATACTGTGAAGGATTGGAAGAAGCACGCGCTTAGGTAGAAAGCTGTCGGCATGACTCGCGGACAATCAGCTTCGTGCCGACCGTCACCCGCTTGAACGTGTCGCCGCCTCGCTCAATATAAGCGATCAACGCTCGAGTCAATCCGCCCATCACTTCGCCGAAGTCGACGCGAATGGTCGTTAAGGACGGTTGAATGCGGGCGCTCAGCGTATGGTCATCGAAACCGATCAAGGAGATGTCGTCGGGCACGCGCAAGCCTCGCTTGTGCAGCGCATCGATAGCCCCGAAGGCTACGCTGTCATTCGCTGCAAATATCGCCGTAGGCAGCTCGCCTCCCCCTTCCAACATGCGTTCGACCGCCTCATAGCCTGCTTGCTGGTGGAAGTCTCCCTCCAACACCCACTCAGGCCGTATCGCCAGGTTCCGTCTTTTCATCGCCAGCAGGAAGCCATTGAACTTGTCAGGTCCGGAATGACGCTTCATATCTCCCTTGATGACGCCAATATGCCGGTGATTCATGTTCGCCAAGTAATCAATAGCCTGATCGATCCCGCCTGCGTTGTCAAAATTGTAGACGATCCGGTTCGGCTCCTGTCTGCCCGGCAGAAGATGATCCACAAGTCCTACGGCAAACCCTTCCGCGATCAGCTCCTCAATCATCGGCTCGTGATTGGCCGCCCCGATAAAGAGGCCTCCATCTATGCGGCGCTGATAGAAGCTTTCCTTCACACTGCGTATCGCTTCCGGGTCGCGGCTGTCGCGTATGATTTGGGTCAGCACGTAGTATCCTTGGCTTGACGCGGTTTCCACCACATTGGCGAGCAGGAAATTGGAAATCATATCCCCCGACACATGGCCTGCCTCGATCATGAACAAGCCGATTGTCCTCGTCTTTTTGCCAGCCAGCACCTGTCCCGATAGGTCCGGAAAGTAATTGTACTGCTCGATCACCTTCATCACCTTTTCACGCGTTTCAGCCGGCACGTTGCTGTAATTGTTGATGACTCGGCTGACGGTGCTCCGCGATACCCCGGCCAAGCGGGCAATCTGATGGCTGTTGATCTCTTTCTTCTTCAAATAAGGGCACTCCTTGCTCCCGCTATTTCGCCTGCTTTTGGCTGCATGGCTTGTAAACACGTGTTTACAATTTGACGTCATTGTACCATACCCGCATGCGGAGTCAATGCGAGAAAATTATGAAGTATAGGAGGGGAGTTAAAGATTCCTATCTCATCCCATCCTAGGAGAGTGTTCGGTATGTAATCGATTCATATGTGAACACGCGTCCTTAAGTAAAGCCCTCTGCGCTTCGTTAGGAAGCGCGAGGGCTTTTTACTCGATTCCAGACAATGATCCAAGCATAGCTTGACCATCGGACTCCAGTTGCTTCAGAACCTCATTAATGGGATCTCCTTCTAATATTCTCGCTAGCGATTCTCTTCTCAACGTATTCATTTCAGCGGAAAATGCCAAAGGCACCTCCCAGAAGTTAATCGCATGCTCACGTTTGTAATCGAGCTCGTAAAACACAGCAGCTCGTTCATCATGTTGTGCTACAGCATTAATGGCCACCGGCAATTTTCCGGGTTCACTTTGATTCATCACTGCCCGCACGAAGGTCCATGCAGCATCTTTATTTGTGCTATTTGCATTTACAGAGTAGATCTCTTCCAGGTTTAGAAAACCTGCAGAGCGATCATCCTCTGCAACGGGTTGCGTCACTGCGCCGAACGCCAAGTCGCTTTCGTAACTTAGCTTTTCAAATGTCCCATAATCACCAAACATTACAGCAAGCTTATTCTGCTTAAACAGATCTGCCGGTTGCTGGCCCTCTTCCTGAATAGTCGAATGTTGCAACAGCAAGCCTGATTGTTCCACACGCGACACAAGTGAATAAATCTCTGGCCATCTTGGATCTTCGTAGGTTACCTTCTTGTTTTCCCAATCGAGGTACGATAGTCCATTCGTCCGGCTTATACGATCCAATAAAGAAGCGGGATCTCCTTCGAAACCGACGTAGAACCCGTATAAACGTTCTCCTTGATTGGAGGCTGGAAGCCTCATGATCAAATCAAGAATTCCCCCCCAAGTCATCCGGCCCGTTGGGTAAGAAATATTAAATTCATCGAACAGTTTTTTGTTATAAAATAAAACCTCTGTGTCAAAGTACGGCGTCAACCCATATACTTGTCCGTTTCCTTGATCTCTAATCCACTCCATAACGGGCGGATGCATGTCTTCAACTACTATCCCGTCTTGTCTCATATTCGACTCCAGATTAAGCAGGTAGCCTTGGGACGCCAAGAGGGGAAAAGTCACTGGATTAGAGATAACCACATCAGGATTCAAGTCCAGATACAGCTCCTCCAGGTTCTCATAAATCTGTACAGGTTGCTCGACCAGTTCTCTAATATGGATGAATTCCACGTCTGCATTAGGGTACTGCGCTTTCAGCTCTCCGAACGCTTGCGTATGGGTCTGCGATACTTCCTCTACCCATATTCTTAGGGTTATATCGTCTTTTTCTATTCCATTAGAAGAACATCCGGCTAGATAAAGCGCACTCAGCAGCAAGGTGATCAGAACATGCTTGGCTCTTCTCATCTACTTTCTCCCTGTATACGCATTGCACAGAGTCTCCAACTCCGGTCTCGTGTCAATGCCGACATGGTCGATAACCGTTTTATCGGCCGACAACATATAAACATAAGGTGTAACAGGAACCTTATAGGTTTCACGCAGTTCATTATCCGCTATACGAACTACAGGAAAAGAGAATTGGAAATGCTCCTTCAAGCTGCCGATTTCCTCCTCCAAGCCGTAGATGAACAGGACAAATTGCATATCATAGGAAGCGAACAATTCCGGCAGCTCCGGCAGCAATTCGATGCATACAGGACAGCTTAAGGATAGAAAGCAAGTCAGTATGAACTGGCCGTCTTCTCTTACAGAGATTGATTCCGGCAAGGGAAAACGATCCTTGACTTCAAAAGTCTCAACGACTTGATATTCTTCCCCTTTGCCTCCAAACAATTTGACAAAATCAACCTTCCCCATCAATCGCACCTCATTTTTATTTTAATATTCTGAACTTATAACGGCTTGAAGATCATCCAAGGCCCTTTCGATTGATTTGCCTTCATTCAGGATCAAGGCCACCTCACCGGCACCGACTTCGAAATACCGGCGCAAAAACCCGTCCGGCAATCCATTGTCTGAATAAATCCCATATAAGGATGCTTCCTTTTCATGAAATGCTGATAAATCCAGTCCCCATTGTCTCTCAAGTTGTGGGGAGTATATAGGAAGACCTCCCCATATCATATGGTAGAGTCCTGCCTTTTCGCTATTCACAAATTCAATAAATTCCCATGCCCTTTCCGGGTGCTTGGAGAGGCTTGTGATGGCAAACGTATCTCCCGCTTGCATGCGGGTTTGATAAGTTCCTGGAGCTTCGACCGCTTGAATCTCAAGCTCCTTCAGCTTATCAGCCAACTCAAATATGCTCGTTTCCGAGACAACCATAGCCGCTTTCCCTTCCAAAAATGCCTGAACGCGCTCTTGGGGCGTAATCCCTGGAAAGTCACTTAGCTTCTCCATTTGTTCATCCGAGATGATCCCATCTTGATAAGCATGAATGAACGTTTCCCATAGATGAAGCCAGCTCGATGTATGCATGGTGACTTCTCCGTTCAACGGGTCTATGAATGACAGATCCTCCCCCAGCCCGGCATAGTAAATCATTCGAATGAGCTTCTCCTCGATTGGTCTGTTCTCGGGTTGATAATAGCCGTATATGCGATTACCCGCTTCATCATGACTCGGGAATTTCCCCGCTAATGCGAATACATCCTTCCAGGACATTCCGTCTGTCGGGTAATCCACGCGATATTCATCGAATAGTCGCTTATTGTAGAGCAATGCTGAACTAAGATAAAACGGGGACAACCCGAACAACTGATCTTGCCCGGAGTCGTTGCGAAGACGTTGAAGAAGAGACTCCGGATACGAGCCTGCAGTGAATTCGCTCTTATCCAGGAAGGTGTCGAGTGCCAGGAGCAGTCCCGTTTCTACTGCAGGTCGGAAATTCGTGGTTCCCAGTATGAAGATATCCGGCTGATATTCAGTCATAAATCGCATAAGATCTTCAGTACTCCCGCTTTCCGGGATTAACTCATAGGGAATCACATCCAAAGCAATATTCCGGTTTTCCAACGTAAAGGTGTTCCCGTATCTCTCCATGAATCGATTATGATCTAAACCTGCTACTTTAAGCGTTACGGGTTCTTGCACTTCCCTGCTTTGACATCCAACAACGCCTGCACATAGCACGAAAACCATTAAAGTGATAATGATGCGTTTCATCATCCAGCCCCCATTCCTGCTACCGTTGTCATCTTGGCTTCATTCTGAGATGCCCACATTCTGTAGAATTTTCCTCCTTTATTCACTAAATCGGCAAATGTGCCGCTCTCCATTATCTCTCCTTTATGCATAACGATAATTTGATTGGCTTGCCTGGTCAGGTACAGATTGTGGGTCACAATGATCGTTGTTTTTCCTTTCCGATCTTGAAGCAAGAGGCTCACGATATCGGCCTCGGTCTGCGGATCGACTTCAGAAGTAGCCTCATCCAGCAAAAGCAGCGGGCTGTCTTTATACAGTGCCCGCGCAATGGCAATCCTCTGCCACTGCCCGCCAGACAATTGGTTGGAATGAAGATAGTCAGCACCTATATACACATCCATATTCGCTCTAAGCTGCTCCGGTACGAGCATGGGGTACTTATTCACAAAGAGATCGAGCTTGTTCTTGTCACTCGCGCCAACCTCATTCATCGAGATATTCTCATATATCGTTAAAGGATACTTCACAAAATCCTGGTTTACCACTGCTATTTGCGTGTAATATTCTTTGCTGTCCAAATCATTCATATCTATGCCATTAATAAAAAGATGCCCGTCTGGAACAGTGTGAAGTCCGGCTACAATCTTGGCCAAAGTCGATTTGCCTGAACCATTGTCACCCACAATCGCTACGACATCTCCTTTATTTATTTTCAAGTTAATATTTCGCAATACGGCGGCAGATTGAAGCGGGTAGGTAAAGGAAAGATTACTGACCCTCATTTCCTTTATTTCCGGACAGGATAGGACAGTATTCTTTCGATTGTTGTTTTCCACGTATTCGGTATGGAAATGCTTTATTCTTTTTACTAATAGGTCATAGTTCTTAAAAATATTTGTGCTTAACAAGATCGTCTTGAGCGATCCTTCCAACATGGCGATCGAGGTGGTCACCGCTATGTAATCGCCTAGCGTAATGGATTGATTCATTAATTTTTGGATCAATATCATTTGGGCAACCAAAAAGCCAATAGGACTAAATATATCGACAGCAATCCCGACATTGGCATTTTTGATTAACAATTTGCTGTTATTATTGACTAAACGATATGCAGCGTCCTTCCACTTCTTCATTAAAAATTTCCTGGAAGAAAAAATAATTAATTCTTTTTGCACATAGGGATGTGTTAATAACCCGTAAATATTATTCCCTTCTAATTGGAGCTGCGAATTGGCATGGAAGTGTCTGTCGTTTCGGTTGGCAACATTTAACGCATAGATGACGCTTGGAAGTGCAAAACTGAAGACGACCAAGATCACTAGCCATGAAAACTGCTGAATCAAATACACGTAAATGATGACCACTACCAGTTGATGCACGATTGTAATTAAAGCATTGATAAATTCAGAGGTTTTCGAAATATTGTTATTCAGGATATTGAGATCCTCTCTGTACTTGGGAGATTCCAACGTCGTAATGGAATTCGTTTTTTCAACGAGGGAAAGCACGTATTCTTGCAACTTGTGGCCGATTTTGAGCGAGAATCGTTCATTCAACATGCCTTTTACACGATGCAGCGACATGTCCGCGATTTGTACAGCTGCCAGGATCAAGGCTATCCACACAAGCGTATTTGCCGTTCCGGTAATGGAATCAAAAAATAACTGTGTCTGCGTAAATTTGATCCACTCCAGAACAGGAAAGCAAGCAATAAGACTTATCAATCCCAAGGTAATGATCAAATTCCCCGTTAACAAATACCTTGTCCATTTAATCATGTTCATAGATATCTACCTTATTCCTTATGTCCAGATCATCTTTCGTCCGATAATTTCGATTCAGGATAATCTGGAGCTGTTCGTCAATTCTATATATCCAGGGCACTCCGGGTGTTTTCAAATTTTTCTTCAGAAAAGCGTGATCGATTCGGATCAAATTGAATTTCTCGCTTAGCACCGAATGTATGGTTGGATATTCCTGATCGTCGCATTCTATAAAAACGACTAAGCCCTTCTTGCTTACGTCCACTTCCTGGAGATCGTTCAATGTCTCCAAGCATGCCGCACACTTTGTGCTTATAGTCAACACAATGATGCCGTCGCCAACCATTCGGTGAAAGCTGGTTCTTTCATCAATAAGAAAGTCCTGCATCCTATCTCCTGTCTTATAAGGCTTGTACTTTTCCAATATATCTTTCAGCATATTTTCCTTCCTCTTTCTACTGAAATGTATGGCAGGGATGACCGAAAGCCATCCCCGTCCTTAGACTAGTTCGAACAACATATGTTAGTAGTAGTACGATCTGTTGTCTCACTTCTGTCTCCTGTTCTTGGGTTGATGCACTGGTAAGTTGTCCACTCTACCAGTTTATAAATCGATGAACTTGAACCACACGAGCTGTTTCCGCAATAACTTCCACTATAAGAGCCGTATTGTACCAATCCTGACGGACATCCCATTCTTTCACCCCCTTCGCTTCAAATTACCCATGGAGTCATGTTGTAGTTAATTCCATGAACAAGTTAAATATATAATACTCGGCCTATGCATGATATCCCTCATATGGGGTATACTGGTTCGCTTTTCTTCTCAGCTTGATCCTTCATATATTCCGTCACCTCAGAGATGATCTTCCATTTTCTGTTTTGCCGCACAACAATTTTGGGCTTTTGATAATCAAGCTTACCTAGCTTCTTCAAGCAACTTGAATCTATTACGATATGTTGCTTCCAAGCTGCTTCTTTTATTTTAATCAACCATGCAGGTCCCTTTAGAATGATGATTGCTTGGGTTGGATAGTCCAATAACACCCTCTCGATTTCCTTAAGGTTAGGCTGATTGTAGTCCAAAAAAATGATAGTGCGGCTTTGGTTGTCTCCAGTAAAACGTTTTATTTCGAGCACCCACTTTTCCAGCCGCTTCCTATCCACAACCGCCTTGACAAGTATGTACGCTCCTACACCTAGGAAAGTGCAAATGGCAATAATATTCTGTCCAAACATGAATTCGCGCGTGTGGATAAATAAATCGATTGCAACCAAAAAGATCAATATTGCATTTCTTAGGAGCGGCAGCCTGTTCAGCCATGAAATATCGCCGAAACAACCGCAGTCGTCCGTTTCCTTTTTCAGTTTCAGCATGACGGAGAAGGCAACCAGGAGGAGGATGGTTGTCATGTTAGTGAGTACAACATCGCCTACAGCGAAACCAAGGACAATTAACATTTCAATAATCAGGATAATCGTTGCAGAATATGCAACCCATTTACTGGGGACGATCTTATAGGAACGGATATGCAAAATAAAATTGTCGAATGTAAAAAGTTTAGAGAAAAACGACAAGGAGAATACGATGACCATTATCCAATCAATAGCGAATGACACATAGTGCACCCAAACACTCACCACCTATACTTGATTGTGTTACCTGCTTGGAACCTACTCCGCTAATATTTTCATTAGCAATACTATCTTGGAATTCACTTCAAGTTTCTTGTAAATATTTTTTATAATTGTTCGAGTCGTATGTTCGCTAATGAATAATTTTTTTGATATCGTTCTATAATCGCAGCCTTGTATCCACAAGACGGCGACTGATTTTTCTCTATAAGTCAGACCATGGTTGGATAGTTTTATTAAAATGGCATTTAACAACTTTGATTCGATTTCAATCATTAGCAAGGGACCTCCCTTCCCTACTTATTTGGAACGCTATTTCCCGTCACTCCTTTCTGGGCAGCTAGGATTTCAGCCTTAGTCCATCTTGTAGAACACTTGACAATCCAGCACCTATGTGATACACATTGTAACAGCATTTTCATGGTTCATCTATTTCAGTTTTAGTTAAATAATGTTATTTTTGGATGTCCGCCTGCAATTTCCGATTCTGTACACACTCGCGTAGTTTGTCTCGGAATACGACAAAAGCGTCACTTCTTTCCCTATTATTCGAAAGAAGTGACGCTTTCTTATTCCATGCAATATTCGTTTGTATCCCGCTCAACTCACCGTCTTCGGGCGCTCGAACTGGCTCAGGCCCGGCCAAGGGAAGGCGGCCCATTCCGGCTGGTACTTGCCGATTCGGGCGACGACCACCGTCATATCGTCGTAGATGTCGCCTTCATGATAGCGAACAACTGTCTCGAGCAGGCAGTCGGCTACCTCCTGCGGGTCCTCGGCCTCGATCTCCTGAATGATTCGGCGCAGCCAAAGCTCTTTATTGGCCGCCGGCCCCGGCGCATCATAGATGCCGTCTGTCATCATGATCAGCGTATCGCCGGGCTGAAGCTGTACGCTGACCAAGTCGAAGTCGATCTCCTGCAGGATGCCCGCCGGCAAGTTGTTCGCTGAAATCACGATCACCTCCTGCCCTCGCTTAATGAAGCTAGGGGTCGAGCCGATCTTCAGGAATGTAGTGCGGGCCGTATATTGGTCGATCAAGGCTACATCAATGGTTGCGAAGATTTCATCGGATGAACGCAGATGGAGGACGGAGTTGACCGACTTGACGGCCAGCTTCTCATCCATGCCGGACTGCAGCAGCTGCTGCAGAATCGTCAGCGCCGTGCGGCTTTCGGCATTCGCCCGCTCTCCGTTGCCCATGCCGTCGCTTATCGCTACGGCGAACTTGCCGTTCCCAAGCTCGACGGTCGTGAAGCTGTCCCCGGACAGCAGATCGCCGCCCTTGGCTGCACCGGCTACTCCTGTCTCCACCTCATACTCCTTCGCCGAGCCGAAGGTGACCACACTCGTGCCGTCGCCCTGGCGATTAAGCGTCTCCTGCTTCACCGCTATGTTCTCGCCCAGAATATCCGAGAGCAGCGGCGCAATGATCTTGCGGCACTCGTCAAAGCCTTTGTTGTAGCGGTGCACCATCTCGATCTCAACGTTGCCTTCATCAAGACAGATGACGTCTATATGAATAATCGAAAGGCCGAGCTCCTCCAGTGCCTGGCGGATTTGTTCCTCCTGCAGCAGCAGCTCCTGTCCTTCTCGCTTGATTTCATTCGCCAAGTCTTCCATCACGCGGGATACGCCATGCAATTGATCAGCCACGAGCTTGCGGCTCTCCTGGATTTGCTTCTTCCAATGCTGATCATGCTTGTACAAGTCGTACTGCTGCTTCATCGTTTCCATCACCTGCTCGGTCTTCACGCAAGCCCGCTCCCACTCGCCGCGAATGTCCTTCTTGCCCATGCGCGGGTTGGCTTCAATCTCTGTCATCATATCCGTCATATATTTATACGTCTGGTAAAACTTCTGATCCCAGCACTGTGTCCGCTTCCAGCAAGTCGCGCAGCTCTTGTCCGCCACGGCGTTCATGAAGTGGCCGATCTCCTCTTCCTTGCGCTCCTCCTCCGAGCTGACCGGCATCGCGGCAAAGCTGCTCGACAGCTGGCGGAATACCTCGGAGAACTGCGTGACCCGATTCGCTGTCACCTCGCGCACCCGCTTCGCATAATCATGCTGCGTCTTGGCATGTTCTGCAGTACCCGGCACATAGCGGGCAATGGCGCGCAACAGGCTGCGCGGAGTGAGCAGGAACAAGACGATGGCGACCAGCGACTCTCCGATCGAGGCAAGAATGGCCGGTTGATCTCCTATATACATCGAGAGAATACCGGAACCGATCAGCATCCCGATTGCCACCGCCGGTTTCTTGCCGTCCCGCAGCAGGCCGGCTAATAGACCGGAAAATGCCAGCAAGCTCATCTGATAGATGGCGCTCATGCTTGCCAAGCTAAGAATGAGTCCGGTAATCACGCCGACCGATGCGCCGAGCGGGGCACCGCCAACGAGGGCAAACAGCAGGATCAGATAGCGGCTCATCACGTGTTCCACCGATATGCCCTGCAGCATCCAACCGACCGTTCCCGTCATCATGGAAGCCAGCATAATCATGAGACAGATGATCTCTTCATGACGCAGCTGCGTAGGCTTGCGGCTCATAAGAAACACCGGCACCGCCTGAAGGAAAATCATCGTCAGGATAAATGAAAGCGAAGCTTCCACAGCGCCCATCATCAGCTCGAACCACCCCAGACTGTTCGTCATGACGAGCATCAAGACGCGGGCGAGCAGCGAGGATACAAGAACCGCCAAGGGCACATAGGACATATCGCCGCTCTTATTCGTCTTTTCCATCGCCTGATGGATCAGCCAGAAGATCAGCATGCCCGCAGCAATCGCCGCCGTTTGGCCATGCGCACTGAACAGACTTCCTGCCAGGAGCGCGATGCCTACCGCCTGCAGCGCATCTCTCTTCACAAAAGCTATGACTGCGAAATAGGCAATCGCAAATGGCGACAGCTGTTCTAGGATCATCGCCCTTCCCAGCAAAATACCGATCACCGACAACAACAACGTCCACTTGCGCGCGGCGAGCATGCGCATAACCCGGTTATGCAGCAGCGCTTTCCGGACTGAACCGACCGCTTGTGCCGCATTCGCGCGAACTTCCGGTTTCCATCCTCCAACCATTTTCCCTTTCAACATCGTTGCCAGACACCACCTATCAGCATTTTTGGTGGTTTTATTATAGGGGCAAGTCTAGCAGAAAGTTTGTCACAATGCGGTGGTTGAGAGAAAGAAATTTCCGACAAAAAGAAACGATTCCCCCGTTCTCACTGGTTTTCGTCGAATGTACAAGCCACGTACATTTGAGCAAGGGGAAACGAATGGCTGTTCGTA
Source organism: Xylanibacillus composti (assembly GCF_018403685.1). Classification (NCBI taxonomy): domain Bacteria; kingdom Bacillati; phylum Bacillota; class Bacilli; order Caryophanales; family Paenibacillaceae; genus Xylanibacillus; species Xylanibacillus composti. Next base: position 35,976 of record NZ_BOVK01000002.1, on the reverse strand, counting down.
CCGAAAGCATCATCGTGCGTCAGATATGCCCGTGAGAAACGCCGGGTTCTATGTCGATTCCCCTTGGATCGCCGAACAATGCGACAAAAAAAACCTAGCTCCGCAGGTTGTGTCTATGCTTTGTCTATTCTGCTCGCATCGATGGGCAGCCACTGTCGGCATGCACTCCAGACGCCGGTGCCGCTCCCTTATTGCTTACCCGCCCTAGTGCCAATAAAGGAATAGTTCGGTCTTATATGCACTCCATGGCGCTGTCACGAGCCAATAACGGTAACGCGTGGTCTTATCAAGGGGACATGACTCGTTCTTATGGATGGACAGTAGGTATAAGAACCTCCATGTCCGCTATTTGCGACTGCTGTTCCGATCATCACTAAATAAGCACGTCTTTTCCCGTTATTTTCCACATTGATCGTCCATTAGACTCAAGGCAGCTCTGGATGGACAGCTATTATACGGGACAAGTCGACCTTGGACGGCTTTCGGATCGGACGTATGCGTTCCCGGGCTCATGGCAAATAAAAAAAAGACCCCTTCCCCATAAGGAAAAGAGCCTTCTTGGCGTATATCAACTTAGAAGCGCTTGGCACCGCGTCCGCCGCGCTTGGATTCCGTATTTTTCTTCAGCGAAGACATGCGCTCTTCACTGTCCTTCAAAAACTTTGACACCTTGTCTTCAAACGAATTTTTGTTCGGGCCGCGAAAACCTCCGCGTCCGCGATCCCCGAAGTCGCCGTCGCGTTTGAAAGGCGGTCTCGAATCACGGGATGGTCTAGGCCTCTCTTGCTGCTCCACCGGACGGTCTACAGCCTTGCGGATGGACAAGCCGATTTTGCCGTCTTTGTCCACATTGATCACTTTCACTGTAACGACATCGTCCAGCTTCAGGTGATCCTTCACATCCTTGACGTAGTTGTCCGCGATTTCCGAAATGTGAACCAGGCCGGTGACTCCGCCGGGAAGCTCGACAAAAGCTCCGAAATTGGTAATCCCCGTCACCTTTCCCTCAACTTTGGTGCCCACTTCAATTGCCATAAAATTCGATAGTGCCTCCTTAACATGATCAGCTTCCTCGGAGCCGTTCAACAACGTAGGTCTACCTGTTGAAAAGACCGACTAATTCAAATTATAACCGATACTATCAAGCTCGGTCAATATGAGGGTTCTGCGTTTATTGCTTATTTGGTCTCTATATAAAGCACTTCTCCCTCTTTGGTCATGAGATGATCCTTGCGGAGAATTTGTTCAATATATTCAGGGTCGTTCAACCGCACGATCTCCTGCTTATAAGCATCGTTGATGGCGCGAGTGTCAGCCAGCTTGAGTTCGAGCTCTTCCATCCTCGCCATCTTGCTATCCAGCTTATGCACCTGATCATAAAAGGTGAATCCTGCCCAAGCCGAGAAACCGAGCAAAAACAACATCCAGATTCGTAATCTTCTGCGTGTTCCACGGACCGAAACACTGCTGCGGTCTGCGGAAGTCTGGGTTCCCGTCATACGTGTCGATCCTCCCTATTTCCTGCGGAAGCGCTGACGGATCCAAGCGATCCACGCGTTCCAGAAGCGTTGCCGGTCAGCAGGTTTGCGGAAATGTCTCGCAATTGGAGTCACGAGCGGCTTCAGCAACCAGAGCAACAATTTTCCAACCGGACGTAAACATTGTATCACAATCTTGTAAAAGAAAATAGAGAGCGCTGCAAGAAAACCCAAAAAAATCATCAACAACCGGTATAATCCGATTACAGGGCGAATGACAAGCAATCGAAAGAGTCGAATAAGCAGGCGAAGCAACCGTTTGCCGGTATCGATGACCTTGACCACAAGCGACTGGATCCAGGAACTCGCCGTTTTGAAATAAAACCACAGCCCGATGACAAGCGCAAGAAAGACATAAAAGCGCAGCTCCCCTTCATTGCTGGCCAGCAGCGTGCGGAAGACAGCCCAAGTAGCAGCAACCCAGAAGACGGCATCGATCAGCGGTGTAAACAAACGGGGCATGTGAAGCTCACGGGCGGTGGTCCGGTATACATCCACGACGATGCCAAGCGCGCTGCCGCAGACGAACATCGCCAGCATGGTCATCACTTGCGTTTCGAGACTCACTTGAACAATTTACCCAAAAATCCCTTGGTTTTGTCCTGCGTATGCCCGTCCAAATAAGAGAGCGAATGCACCATGCCTTCTATGGCGACCAGCCCCTGCTCCAAAATCAGATTCTTAATGTGCAGGTTCTGCCCTGTAATCGTTAAAAAACCGCACTCGGTTTCCAGCAGGAATTCTTCGCTGTCGAAGCTCTCCAAGTTCACAACGCCGGATATTTCAAGCAGCTTGCGATTCAGCATCTTGACCTCATGGCGCTTGGCTTTCCCTTGTTCCATCATGGCATGTACCCCTCCTTCTTACCACCAATGTATGAGGGGCTGTCTGCAATTAGAACAAGTTTTCAATCCAGTGTGAGACTGGCCTGAAACAGCAAAACCGGCACACTCTGAAGCGAGTGTGCCGGACTCCGTACAGCAAGCGGTGCGGTTCTGCGCCTAATCGCGATCAGAACCGAACAAACCGCCCTCTGATTTATGAAATTCTTCCTTGATTACGGTATAAAGCTGTGCGGCTTCCTCCTTGCGAGGATTGTCCTTGACGGCGTCCACCCGCACGGTTAATGTCTTCTGTCCGAACTGAATCTTCAGCTCGTCCCCCACCGCTATCGTGCTGCTCGGTTTCGCCTCACGGCCGTTAATCCATACACGGCCGTTATCCGAAACATCCTTCGCAACCGTACGGCGCTTGATGATTCTCGATACCTTCAGGTATTTGTCGAGACGCATTACTTCACAGCTTCTTTAAGCTTGTTGCCGGCCTTGAACGCAGGAACAGTGGAAGCTGGGATTTTGATCGTTGCCCCTGTTTGCGGGTTGCGCGCCTCACGCTCGGAACGCTTGCGAGTTTCGAATGTGCCGAAGCCGATCAGTTGAACCTTGTCGCCGCTCTTGAGCGCGTCTGTAACCTCGCCAAGAAATCCGTTCAGTACGGCTTCAACATCTTTTTTGGAAAGTCCGCTTTTCGTGGAAATGTTGTTGATCAAATCCGTTTTGTTCATGAGTTTTCTTCCTCCTACATCGGTTCTGGTCAGGGCAGCTTCCCCGACTAATGATTTCATTCGCCAATAGTATTCTTCCTGCGCCAAGGAAAATCCTTCTTATTTCAACAAAAAAACGAAGAATTTTATCGATTTTGCGGATTTTTCTTGGCTTCCTGCCAATATTGCTCCAATTTTTGTAAATCAGTGTCGGAAAAACGCATATTTGCTTGCCTTAACCGTTCCTCTATGTAATGGAACCGTTCAGTGAATTTGCGGTTGGCCGATGCCAGCGCGGCTTCCGGATCCGCCTTCAGGAACCTTGCCGCATTCACGGCTGCGAACAACAGATCGCCAAGCTCCTCTACGGCATGCTCGCGCAGCTCATCCGCGTCGCTCGCTTCGGCGGCCAAGGCGGCTTCCCGAAATTCCTCCAGCTCTTCCTGCACCTTGTCCAGCACATCCGGCAGTGCTTCCCAATCGAAGCCTGTCTTGGCTGCACGCTTCTGAATTTCCAGCGCCTTCATGAAGGCAGGGAGCCCTCTCGGCACGCCGTCGAGCACAGACATGGCCGCAACGTCAATGCCCCTGTTCCGCTTCTCTTCGGCCTTGATATCCTGCCAGTTTTCCAGCGCTTCCTCCGCATCGCCCGCCTGCCTGTCTCCAAATACGTGGGGATGGCGGCGTATCAGCTTCTCATTCAATTCCTCGATGACATCGAGCACATCGAACATGCCCGCCTCTTCTTCGATCTGGGCATGCAGCATAATTTGCAGAAGCAGGTCGCCCAGCTCTTCGCACATCGCGTGCGGATCATCGTCATCAATCGTTTCCAGCACCTCGTATGTTTCCTCGATCAAGTGCTTGCGAATCGACGCATGCGTCTGTTCCCGATCCCATGGACACCCTCCGGGACTTCTAAGGATGCGCACGATTTCCCGCAAGCGGTCAAACCGGCGGTTCGTTACCTGCTCATTCGCCGTAGGCGGAATCCATACCAAGGATTGATTGCCGAAGCTGCCAAGACGATCCAGCTCATAGAGCTCCACTCGTTCGATTCGCTCTTGCCCCTCTACACCAAGCGCATGGGCCGCGATTACCGGGAAATCGTCCGGGTACAGCTCCATCAACGCCAGCTTCACATCAGAGGCCGTATATGTATCATAGACTTGCGTGATGATCGTATGCAATCCCGGGTGCACTTGCGCAGGATCAAGGCTCGTGGCGTCGAGCAGCTGAAAGCCCTGCACCGGATCAATGCCAAGCCGCGCGAACGCCGTATCCAGGAAGCTCTCGCCTCCGAGCACCTCGATCCGGACATGCTGCTCCGCTCCTTGCTGCAGCAGGCTGCTTACTGTGGCTTCGGCCACCATCGGATGACCGGGTACTGCGTAAATGATTTCTTCTTCCGCGGCAAGCGCCTCCCGCAGAAGCTGTTCGACTATTTCGGCATAGACCGCTGGAAACTGATCATGCTTCTCATAGATCGCATCAAAAGCCTGAAAGCTGACGCCCTGCTGCCGCAGCCATTGGACGACAGGGTGTCGTTCTGTCCGCAAATATACGGACTTGCCCGATTTCAGCTTGTTCAGCGCGCCCAAGCTCAGCTGCTGCTCATCCCCCGATCCTAGTCCAACTACCGTTATGAGCGAGCGTCTATTCTGCTTATCCATGCTGCCCCTCCTTTTCTCCTCCATGATCCATGCAGATGCAAAAAGCGCTGCACAGTCCTGCCCGGTCAAGCTTTCCCGCTTCTCGTGCCGCCTTCCTGCACATTAAGCCAGCGCCTTGCCTTGGCGGCAATCTTCCGAAGCTTGGGCACTTGCTCCAGCTCGCTCCATTGAATCGATCCTGTCCGCAATGCGAGGATCGCAAATACCCCCATTCCTGCCAGCACAAGAATCGACGTGTGCAGGGCCGCTTCCAGCCGGTTCGGAAGTGCGAATTGTCCGGTCAGCCAGTACAGGCCTTCCCGAAGCATCCACAGACTGACGGCCAGTCCAGCCCAGGCCAGCAGCGGCCGCAGCCAGTAGGACGCAAGCCGCATCCGCACATGCATCAAGCGGCTGACAGCCAACTGATTGAGCGCCATCGCAAGGGCAAAAGCTGCCACTGCCGCCGCCGCAGCGCCCATAATGCCGTACTGAGGCACCCACCACATATTAAGTCCGACCTTAAGTATGACAGCCGCGAGCAGATGCAAAGCCGGCCATACTGGCGACCCTATCCCTTGCAGCAGGCTGGCCGTAACAATATTCATGACGCTGAAGATGACGCTAATGCCAATGACAGCCATAACGGCAGAACCATCCGCATTCGTGTACAGCAGCGTGTTGATCGGTTGGGCACATACCGCGATCCCAATTGCCGCGGCCCAGCCAATGAGCCAGCTGACCCGCATAATACGATCGGTCTGCAGCTCGATCCATTCGCGGCGGCCGCGGGACTTCGCTTCCGCTATAGCCGGAACGATCGCCACCGATACCGAGGAAAACAGCATGCCCACGAGCTGGGCCAGCGTTTGGCCGCGATTGTATACGCCAATGCGATCCATGGCCGCACGCTCGTCCAAGCCGTACGATTCAAGCAGCCGCGGAACCGTGAAGGTATCCACGATTCCGAGCACCGGCATGACGATGGCGCCAAGACATACAGGCAGCGCGTAGGCGGTCAGCTTCTTCGACCATGCGGCGTAACGGCGCCAAGCGGCCTTTCGTTCCTCGCTCCTCAACCTCTTCGGCCCAGCGGCAGTTCGGTTGTTCCGGTCGGCCGACTTCCACCAGAATACAGCCATCGTTACAAGTCCGGCTGCAGCACCGGCCGCTGATCCGAAGGTCGCGCCAGCTGCAACGATGCCCGGCTCCGCGCCTTGCGCGGTCAAGATAAAGAGCAAGATCAGCATGGCCGCTACCCGCACGGTTTGCTCGGTCACTTGCGATACCGCGGTCGGCACCATGTTTTGCTGGCCTTGAAAAAATCCGCGCAGCACAGCCATAACCGGAATAAACAGCATCGCAAACGAAACGCTCCGAATCGAAGCCGCCGTATGGGCGTTGCCAATCCAACGGGCAAGTTGGTCTGCTCCCCAATACAAACAGGCAAAGCCGGCCAAACCCGTCATGCTCATCAGCACCAGCGAGACGAACAGCACCTCCCGCATGCCGCGTTCATCCCCATGGGCGGTTCGCTCCGAGACAAATTTGGACACCGCGATTGGGAACCCGGCAGTGGCCAAGAACAAAACAAAAATGTAAAAAGGATAAACTGTACTGTATATCCCAAACGTTTCATCGCCGGCCACATTTTGCAGAGGGATCTTCTGCATCGTCCCGATCAGCTTGGAAAGGACAGCGGCCAAGCCCAGAATCGCGGCGCCTTTCACCAGCTTGCCGCCGGCTGTCGGACCCGTCCGTTCCTCACGCTCGATCATGACCCGTTGCTCCCTTCGACTTCGTGACCATTATAGCGCATGCCGTTTATGAAAAAAAGCTTCCGCCTCCTCGAGGAAGGCGACCGAGGGCACGGCCGCCTTCCCAAGGTGGGGAGCTTTTCGTTGTTCGTTCGTATAGGAACGCCTACTGCTCCATCTGCTTGCCCAGAAAACCTGCAGCCGTCTCGGCCATCTTGATTTCCATCTGGCTCATCTTGGCGCTCTCTTCCTTGTTCAGCATAACGACAGATCCAATTGGGTCGCCCCCAGATATGATAGGCGCTACCACGAAGGAGGATATCGTCTCGCTCATATCTTTGATTATCTCATATTCGCCCGTATTGGTTTCCAGCACAGTCTTGCGGTTGTCCATGCAGTTCTCCACGATAGTGCCAATCTGCTTCTCCAAGTATTCCTTCTTGGAAGCACCTGCTACTGCGATCATCGTATCCCGGTCGGATATCATGGTGATATGGCCTGTGCTCTCGAATAAAGACTCGGCATATTCTTTAGCGAAATCACCCAGTTCGCCTATGGGCGAGTATTTTTTTAAGATGACCTCACCGTCGCGGTCAACGAATATTTCCAAAGGATCGCCTTCACGGATGCGAAGCGTTCTGCGTATTTCTTTGGGAATCACCACTCTTCCCAGATCGTCGATTCTTCGAACAATTCCAGTAGCTTTCATGATTCTTGATGCCTCACTTTCGACTGAGTTTTAGATCACTGGATCGGTCGTACAATTATGGTGATGAAGGGTTGTTCTGCCCTTAGTATTCTTCTTTTCCCAACCGCTTATGCACGAGCAACCGAGCAAGAGGCGACACGTGCACCTACAGTTTACCCGAACTGGGAACCATTCAAACCTGCGCCTGGGAGCCCGGCACGGTCAAGTCTGATGCAGCAGCGACAGAGCCGATTCACTAATAAAAAAAAACAGCCGCCCGAGTCCGTAGACCCGAGAGGCTGTATCGGTTATTCTGCAGGTTGTCCGCCTTCTTCACCTTCTGCTGGCGTTTCGGTGTTCTCCGGTTGCGCCGGCGCTGGCGGGTCAGGGAGATTGACCTCCTCAACCATATCCCGCAGCTCGTTTTCCATGAAATTGCTGAAATATTCGTTAGCCGCTGCAGACGCTACCTGATCCTCCACTTCCTCAAAGGTCTGTTGGTGACGCTCCAGCACTTTGATGATGTGGTAACCGTACACCGTTTCGACCGGATCACTGACTTGGTTGATCGGAAGGTCAATCGTCGCCTCGCGGAAGCCCGGTGTCCAATTGTTCACCGGCGCGTCCTCATACGTGCCGCCATTGTCCTTGGAGCCCGGGTCGTCCGAGTACTCCGCGGCGAGCGCGCCGAAATCCTCGCCCGCATCCAGCTTCGCCTTCACTTCATTCGCCCGTTCCAGCGCTTCCTCCATGGTCCGAATTTCTTCATCGGTGTTCGGATCGTTCGTGCCGATCAGAATATGGCTCACCGTTGCTATCGTATATTGATGCTCGCTGGCCTGCTGCTCGTACAGCGCACGGATATCCTCTTCCTTCAACTCGGTGCGAATCCAAGCGAGAGCGGTGTTGGACAGCACGAAATAATTCGTGATGGCTTCCTCGTTCAGGTTAAGCCTGTCCATCTCGCTATTCCATGTCTCCTCGCCCATTTGCGCGATAAATTGCTCCTTCAAATCCGCATAATCCTGCTCGGCGAGCGTTGTCTGTTCCCGCAGCGTCTCATCCGATGCCCTGGAGGACAGCAGTTCAACCGCTACATATTGATCCAGCAGGCGATGCTCGAAATCAGGCATCATGGCAACCAGCTGGTCATAGTATGGATTCAGCAGTCTCGTGACGCTCTTGAATTGCTCGAATTCTTGATTCGTCACTTCTCCTCCTTGATAGACAGCAACCGGGTCTCCAGGCTCGGCGTTACCACAGCCGGCGGCCATGACCGCTACGGCAGATATGGCCAGTGCGGCGCAGACTTTCTTAATTTGCCACATTATGCAATTCTCCCTTCGTTTTCACAACCTCCTGATAGGCTTCCATAAATTGATTCAACAATTTCAAGCTTTCCTCAGGGGACAAGTCCTGACATTTCACAACAATTTGAATAGCGGAGCCTGCTTTCAGCTGAATGCGGCCCTCAAATCTGGAGCCGATGGCAAACAGCTTCTGTCCGTCAATGCGTTCATTTTGTGAAGGGTGGACCGTGATGGTCACATCTCGTCCTTTTTGGACAAAGGACTCAATGGCATACATTATACCATACACCTTAAGCCGTGCAACCTGGATCAAGCTCTGCACCGCTTGAGGCGGTTCGCCGAAGCGATCAATCAATTCGTCGATCAGATCCGAGGCCTCCTCCAATGTGCGAATACCGGACACCTTCTTGTAAACCTCGATCTTTTGCATATCATCATAAATGTACTCTGGCGGCAGGTAAGCATCTACGTTCAAATCGATCAGCGGCACAAATTCTTCCTTCTGCTCAGCCGGCTTGCCTTCCAAAGCAGCCTTCCCTTTAGCTACCTCTTCAGCCAACATTTGGCTGTACATGTCAAAGCCAACCGAGGCAATGAAGCCATGCTGCTCCGCGCCGAGCAAATTGCCCGCTCCGCGAATGGACAGATCGCGCATTGCAATCTTGAACCCGGAACCAAGCTCGGTGAATTCCTTGATCGCCTGCAGCCGCTTCTCGGCCACTTCGTTCAGCACCTTGTCCCGTTGATAGGTGAAGTAAGCATATGCAATCCGATTGGACCGGCCAACCCTGCCCCGCAGCTGATAAAGCTGGGACAGCCCCATCTTGTCGGCATCGTGCACAATCAGCGTGTTGACGTTCGGAATATCTACGCCGGTTTCGATTATGCTCGTGCTTACCAGCACATCGTATTCCCCGTCCAAAAAATCAAGAATCGTCTTCTCCAGCTCTTGCTCGGACATCTGCCCGTGGCTGACCGCTACGCGCGCGTCCGGAACGAGCGCGGATATTTGCTCCGCCATCTGGTAGATGCCCTGCACGCGATTGAACAGATAGTAGACTTGACCGCTGCGGGCAAGCTCGCGCTCGATCGCCTCGCGGACCAGCGCCTGACTGTGTTCGACGACGTAGGTTTGAACAGGGAATCGATTCTCCGGCGGTGTTTCGATGACGGATAAGTCGCGCACACCCAGCATGGACATGTGCAAGGTCCGCGGAATTGGCGTTGCCGTCAAGGTCAAAACATCGACATTCGTCTTCAGCCGCTTCAGCTTTTCCTTGTGTGTCACACCGAAGCGCTGCTCCTCGTCGACAATAAGCAGACCCAGGTCCTTGAATGTCAAGTCTGACGACAACAGCCGGTGCGTGCCAATGACGATGTCCACCGTTCCGTCTTTCACGCCTTTGATCGTTTCATTCTGTTCCTTGCGCGAGCGGAACCGGCTCAGCACCTCAATGCGGAACGGATACCCATTAAAGCGCTCACGGAATGTCTCGTAATGCTGCTGCGCCAAAATCGTCGTCGGCACAAGCACGGCTACTTGCTTTCCGTCAATCGCCGCCTTGAAAGCTGCGCGAATGGCCACCTCCGTCTTGCCATAGCCGACATCGCCGCACAACAAGCGATCCATCGGATACGGCTTCTCCATATCCGCTTTGATTTCCTGGATCGTTCGTGCCTGGTCCGGGGTTTCATCATACGGGAACATCTCTTCGAAATCTTTTTGATAAGGCGTATCCTTGGCGAATGCGTGTCCTTTGACGGACTGGCGCTCTGCGTAAAGCTTAATCAGATCCTCAGCAATATCCTTGACCGAAGCACGCGCCTTGTTCTTGACGCGCGTCCATTCGGTGCCGCCGAGTTTGTACAGCTTCGGCTCCTTCTCTTCTGCTCCAACATACTTCTGAATCAATTCGATCTGATCGATGGGCACGGACAGCTTGTCGCCGCCCGAATATAGGATATGGATATAGTCCTTGTGCAATCCATTGATTTCGAGTGTCCCAATCCCTACGAACTTCCCGATGCCGTGGTTGATATGGACGACATAGTCGCCCACCTTCAAGTCGAGATAGCTCTTGATGCGCTCGGCATTCTCGATTTTCCGATCAGGCTTGCGCACCTTGCGCTGCTTCTGCGAGAACATCTCCCCTTCAGTGATCACTGCCAGATTAGCGGGCGGAAATTCAAAGCCGGATTGCAGGTTGCCTGTGGTGATCTCCGGCTGCGGAATGTGGTAGTCCTCGAGCACCCGCTTCATCCGTTCTGCCCGCTCCTTGCCACCCGCCAGCAGGATGACCTTCGTTCCGCTTTTCTTCCATCTTTCCATCTCCGCCTTCAGAACATGCATCTGTCCATGGAAATTTTGCATGGATCGGCAGACGAAATTGACAATGTTTTGCGGCTGTGTATGAGGAATTTGGCGCAGGAACAAGGATACGTACAGGTGTGGAAAGCGGCTTGCGCCGAACAGGCTCTCGTAGTTTTTGCCCAGCACGAAAGAAGGCAGGTACTTGCCCTCCTGCAGCAGGCTGGTCATGAACTCGGACTCATCGCGTTCCAATTGCTTGGACGTCTCCATCAAGCGAATGGCCTCATCCAGCACGATAATCGTATCCGGCTGCACGTAATCTAGCAATGTCTGTCTTTCCGGATATAAGAGAGAAATATATTTATAGATTTCGGGGAAATATTGAAGTTCCCGAAGCCGTTCGATATCTTGCCCGATCGCTGCTGCCAGCCTGTCTTTCAGACTGCGGTCGGCAACCTTGGCAAGCTGGGCATCCAGCAAGCTTTTCGCATGGTCGGCGGCATTTCTGAATCTTCGCTCATCCGCCAGTATCTCTCTGACCGGCGGTACCGTCCATGCGTCAAGCTTCTCCGTGGAGCGCTGGTCTGCAATGTCGAAAAGGCGGATCGAATCGATCTCGTCATCGAACCATTCGATACGATATCCATGCTCCGTGTGCAGAGGCTGGATATCCACAATGCCGCCTCTTACGCTTATTTGCCCTTTGCCTTCCACCCGCTCCACTCGTTCGTAGCCCAGCTGAACGAAGCGCTCTACCGCTGCTGTTAATGGCAGCTCATCTCCCACACGGATCGGCAGCTGTGCCGATGCGTAAACATCGACATTCGGAATGAGCTTGCGCACTCCGGTGAAGGGCGTCACGATAATGCCCCTGAACCCTTCAGCCAGCCTGCTCAGCACCTCGATCCGCCTGGCTTGAATCTCCGGGCTGGATACGGCCGCCTCCGCAATGGTGATTTCATTGGCGGGATACAGCAAAACCTCGTCCTTGGGCAAGCATTCCTGCAAATCTTCTGCAATCTTCTGCGCAGCGAACATATTATGGGCCACCACTAATTGGGGACGGCCTGTCTGCTGGTATAACGCGGCCAGGAACACCTGTCTGGCCGATCCAGCCAAGCCCGCTGCCATCTGCTCTTTCATGCCTGATGCTATTCCGGCTATGATCGACTGCACATCGGCGTCGCTTTGCATGCGTTGAATAATGGAATCCAGTTGCAAACCGCGTTTCCTCCTCTTCTCGGTACCCTACTCGCGGGCTCCTGTATTTCATCCGGGTATCTCATCCAGTCTAAAAAGCCTCGGCGCGAATTTGCCCAGGCTTGCACGGCATACTTATCTGCTACTGCAGCGGATTGTGGAGCAAAGCCAGCTCCGGATTGGCCTCCAATGCTTGGCTGCAGTAATCACACGTTACTTTCACGGTCACATCGCCATTTTGATTATACGCTATTATATCTCTGCGCTCATCAGGGGTCAAGAAATGAAACCCTAGCTGGGCTTCTTGTATATCGGTTCGATTGATCTCGCCAAGCTTCGATCCGCAATGCCGACATAGATAAGTCACTGCCATGTGTATGCCTCCCTGTCTGGTTCGATACCTCTAGTATAACCAGCAGGAAGAGAGATTAGCCGGATGTTGGTCCGGAAATTCGACTTGATCGGTTACTTGCCATTGAATTGGGCCATCGTGCGATCAAACGGATGCTCAAGAGCGTGAAGCATCGCTTCGCAGCTCCGCTCTAGCGCCTGATCAAGCAGCTCGGCCTGTGCCTTCGGAAACGGCGACAGCACATAATCGGCAATGTCATATCCCGCCGGCGGCCGGGAGATGCCGATGCGAATCCGGTCGAATGTCTGGCTGCCTATATGCTGGATGATCGATTTGATGCCGTTGTGCCCGCCCGCGCTGCCTTGATAGCGCAAACGAATTTTCCCAATCTCTGTATCCAGGTCATCGTACAGTACGATCATATCAGCCGGGTCTGCTTTATAAAACTGCATATAGGCCCGCACGGCTTCGCCGGACAAATTCATATAGGTCATCGGTTTGATCAGCACGACCTTTTGGCCGCGAATCATGCCTTCGCCGATTTCTGCCTTCCCTTGGCTTTTTGTGATGGATATTCCCTGTTCTTGGGCAAATCGGTCTAATGCCATAAACCCGACATTATGACGGGTATTGGCATATTTAGCGCCTGGATTGCCCAAGCCGACAAACCATTTCATATTTTACGCAAGCTCCCTTCAAAATGTGCGGTTAATTTTGTCAAATGCATGCAACGAAATTTCGCGCCTCGGTTGTCCTATAGAGTGAAAACCTTAATGAATGAGGGTGAGGATAACGTATGTATCACAATGGCGAAGCTTTGACAAAGGACCACCATTTTCGCGATCACATTGATCATTCTGTACCCATTCAGGTTTATTGGCAGGATACGCATCAAGATATTGGATTTATTGACGAATTCTCTGAAAAGTTTGTTCGGATTCAGCGCATGATTTACATGCGGGAGCACTTCACTTTTATCTCCAGACCCGGGTATTAATGATTATACCTTGCGGTTTGCGGTGAAAGCAAAGGCCCCTCCTGAATGGACGAATTCTTCCTCTCATAAGCGTCATACCTAGGAAAAAGGGCGGAATCGAAGCATCACTTCGATTCCGCCCTTTTCTTTTTGTTCACATTGCTCTACGCTTTCTCAGCACGCTGTCCGACACCATCGTAAGCCTCAGGGTCGGCATTCCCTTTATCTGCCGGCTCCTCGTCCACCTTCTGCTGCTCCAAAATGGTAACCAGCACATCCGCCGGTTCAGCAAGAATTTCGACGCCGGGCGGCGGAGATATCTCCCCTATGGTTACGGATTGTCCGATCTGCAGACGGCTGATATCCACTTCGATTGATGCCGGAATATCCTTCGGCTTGCATGAGATCTCCACCTCATGCTCCTGGATTTGCTGCAGTCCGCCCTCGCTGACCCCTTGAGGAGTTCCGATATAGTTCAGCCTTACCTTGGTGCGCACCGGCTCTTCCATATTGACTTGCCTGAAGTCAATATGGAGAATATGGCCATTCACCGTATCACGCTGTATTTCGGTAATCATGACAGGCTTGACCTGGTCGTCCGGCATCTCCATGTCCAGGACGCCGCCGCCCCCTTGGCGCAGCAGGCGCATCAATTCCTTGGCATCCACGGCAATCGCCTCGGACGCCCGGTTCTTGCCATAGACAACGCCAGGAATCTTGCCCGCTTGACGCAGTTGCTTCAACTCGGATTGGGTTGCTTTTGCACGCTCGTCCACTTTGATCGCGTTCATTCGTCTTCCCCCTCCAGATTGGGTTCATGTTCTTACTGTATCCATCTCTGGAGGTTTTTAGTCATTTATGTTTCAAACAGCTTGCTGATAGACAGCTCCTCATAGATTCGCACGATGGCTTCCCCAATTAACGGCGCTACAGACAGCGACTTGATCTTGGGCGAGACGCTCTCATGATGAAGCGGAATCGTATTCGTCACCACAACTTCCTTAATAGGCGAATCATCTATGCGCTGCATAGCCGGTCCGGACAAGACGGGATGCGTGCAGCAAGCATATACCTCCTTCACGCCTTCCTTCATCATGGCATGCGCGGCCAAAGTGATCGTGCCGGCCGTGTCGATAATGTCGTCGATGATGATCGCGGTTTTGCCCTCAATATCCCCGATGATGTTCATGACTTCGCTTACATTCGGTTCCGGTCTTCGCTTGTCGATAATGGCGAGCGGCGCAGCCAAGTAGTCAGCCAGCTTGCGGGCACGCACGACACCGCCATGGTCGGGAGATACGACGACTATGTCCTCCAGGTTCTTTTCCTTGAAATACTGGCCCAAAATGGGCACACCCAGCAGCTGGTCCACCGGGATGTCGAAGAAGCCCTGAATTTGCGTGGCATGCAGGTCCATCGTAACGACGCGATGTGCGCCCGCCGTCTCGATGAGATTGGCTACCAGCTTTGCGGTGATCGGGTCGCGCGAACGAGCTTTCCGATCCTGTCTGGCATAGCCGTAGTACGGGATGACTACATTAATCGTTTTGGCCGACGCCCGTTTCAACGCATCGACCATGATCAGCAGCTCCATCAGATTTTCATTAACCGGATAACTGGTTGACTGGATGACGAATACGCTGGCTCCACGAACGCTTTCGTCCAGCTGCATATGAATTTCCCCGTCGCTGAAGCGCATCACCCTGGACTCCCCCAGCGGCACGCCAATCGCCACGGCGATTTCTTCTGCCAGCTTGGGGTTCGAGTTGCATGCCAAGAGCTTGAGCTTGGGATCCGAATAAGGCATTGAGCGGGTTCCTCCTATTAGTTCTGAGATTGATTGCGGGATTGTATTCTGGATTTCAGCTTGGCTGCGTAACCGGGCTTATTCGTCTGGCGCTCGCGAGCAATCGCAAGATCGCCAGCATCCACATCATGTGTAATCGTTGAGCCTGCCACGACGTAGGCTCCCTTGCCCACATGCACAGGAGCAATCAGGTTCACGTTGCTGCCAACGAACGCACCGTCCTCTACAATCGTACGATGCTTGGCGAATCCGTCGTAATTGACCGTTATGGCCCCGCAGCCCACATTCACATCCTGGCCGATGTCTGCGTCACCCACATAGCTCAGGTGGGACACTTTGCTGCCTGCGCCAATACGGGCGTTCTTCACTTCGACGAAATCTCCGATCTTTGCTTGCGGTCCAATCTGGGCGCCCGGACGCAGGTAGGCAAACGGTCCAATGGAGGCCCCCGTCTGCACCTCAGCCTGCTTAAGCACGGATTGCGTAATGTGCACGCCTGCCTCTATCCGGCTTTGGTCAATTTGGCAGTTCGGGCCGATTTCGCAGTCCTCGCCAATCACGGTCTGGCCCGTCAGGTGCACGCCAGGATACAGTATGGTATCTGCTCCGATCTCCACGTCCGGTCCGATATAAGTATTTGCAGGATCGATAACGGTGACACCTTTGCGCATATGTTCCTCGATGATTCGCTGACGCATGGCCCGCTCTACTTCAGCCAATGCAATGCGGTCGTTGACGCCGGTCGCTTCTGCGGCATCCTTCAGGCAGTAAGCTTCTACCTTTTCGCCAGCCTGCTGCAGGAGGCCGATGACGTCCGTCAAGTAATATTCACCCTGCGCATTCTGGTTGGTCAGCTTGGGCAGCATCTCGAACAGCTTGCGGTTGTCAAAGCAATAAGTGCCTGTGTTGATTTCACAAATCGCAGCTTCCTCAGGCGAACAGTCTTTCTGCTCCACGATGCGCAGGACCGACTCGTCCTTGCCGCGGATAATGCGTCCGTACCCGGTCGGATCCGGCAATTGCGCGCTCAGAATCGTCGCAGAGGCCCCGCGTTGCTGATGGCGAGCGATCATTTCATCCAGCGATTCTTTCGTAATGAGCGGTGTATCTCCGCAAATCACGACGGTTATGCCTTCCTTGTCCGCCAGAAGCGAAGCTGCCTGCTGGACGGCATGGCCGGTACCCAGTTGTTCCGCTTGCAGGGCGTAGCTAACCCGATCGCCCAAATAAGCCTGGACCGCTTCCGCTCCGTGTCCGACAATGACAATGTTTTGGGCTGTCTGCATGGATTCCAGCAAGTTGACGACATGCCCTACCATCGGAACCCCGCATACCGGGTGCAGCACTTTGTAGAGCTTCGATTTCATTCGCTTGCCCTGGCCTGCAGCCAGAACGAGACCATATACGTTCATTCAGCATCCTCCCGTATATCGTTTGTCAGTTATGACTATAGCTTACTTTCAGGCAAAAGAAAAGAGAACCTCTTCACGGGTTCTCCGAGCCTTCTCCCCACTATGTGCAACTTGTGAATGGACAAAAAAATGGGGTTGTATGCCGAAGGCTGACAACCCGATAAATGCGTAATGAAATGAAAACTAAGCTCCTTCTTCCATCACTTCGGATTCTTCCGAAGCGGCGTTCTCGTACTCCTGCAAAACAGCGCTTTGAATTTTCTCACGTGTCGCGGAAGAAATCGGATGCGCGATGTCACGAAATTCGCCGTCAGGCGTTCTCTTGCTTGGCATGGCTACAAACATGCCGTTGTTTCCGTCAATGACGCGAATGTCGTGAACGACAAACTCATTGTCGATCGTAATGGAAGCAATAGCTTTCATTCTTCCGTCCGAATTCACGCGGCGGAGTCTCACATCGGTAATTTGCACTTTATGTCACCACCTTTTCGATTCAAAAGCTTGCTGTATAATTCCACATATTAGGGTCTAATCCTTCTTTTTTTTCGTAAATTTTTAGACTTTTTTTTAATGTTGATAGTTATTCCTCAATTTTCGACAAGTTTCTTGGCGATTAGCTCAATTTCGACAAGCACATCTTTCGGCAATCGGGCCACTTCTACAGTGGATCTTGCCGGCTTATGCTCGCCAAAGTAGGAAGCATACACGCGATTGATCTCGGCGAACTGCTCCATGTTCTTAATGAATACCGTCGCTTTAATCACATCATCAAATGTGCATCCTGCTGCAGCCAAAACAGCTTGCAAATTCTGAAATACCTGATGTGTTTGCTCCGCGACACCGCCCTCCACTACTTCTCCTGTTGCGGGATCGATTGGGATTTGTCCGGATGTAAAAAGCAGATCGCCGACGGCAATCGCTTGGGAATACGGTCCGATTGCCGCTGGAGCCTGATCGCTGTGAATAGGTTTCATGGTCATTGTTCCTTTTCCACTCCTTCAAAATAGTTTCCCGGCCTGACAATAATGTGCCGATTTCGTGTATCCACGCCAGTAAGGACAGCCAAGGATACATACTCTTCCACCAAGTGATCGGTTACGTCTTCATCGGATTCCACAAAGACGCCAACGCCCTTCACCGTCGCCTTGAATTCTCGCAATAGGTCAACCATGCCGGCTATGGTTCCCCCTGCTTTCATAAAGTCATCAATGATGAGCACGTTGGATTCTTCCTTGAGGGCGCGTCTGGCCAGCGACATCGTCTGAATGCGCTTGGTCGATCCGGACACGTAATTGATGCTGACCGCGGACCCCTCCGTCACTTTGTTGTCGCGGCGGACAATCACAACCGGCAGATTCAAGTAACCTGCAGTCGCATAGGCAATGGGAATGCCTTTCGTCTCGACGGTCATGACACAATCCAGTTCGACTCCAGCGAAGGCGCTTGCAAACATCTTCCCAATCTCATCGACAATGCTCGGTTGGCCGAGAAGGTCCGACATATACAAGTAACCGCCTGGCAGGATGCGTTCCGGTTCCTGCAGCTGCGCGCAGATGCGGCCCATCATGTCGAGCGATGCGGCTTTCGGCGATTTCGGGATATATTTCACGCCGCCGGCGGCGCCTGCCAGTGTTTGCAGTTCCCCCAGGCCTTCATCCTGGAACACTTCCTTGATAATGGTTAGATCCTCGCTTATGGATGATTTCGCAGAGTTATATCGTTCAGCAAATGTGGTAAGCGGTATGAGTACATGGGGGCGCTGCAATAAATATTGCGTCATTTCAACCAATCTTGAACTGCGTTTTACTTTTTTCATCCGTCTCTCAACCCCCTAAATCCGAATAATATATAGCCAATATACCATTTTTATACGGTTTTAAGCAAGGGGGCTGAGTCAACTCTATGTGAGGATTCTTACCACATACACTTCTTTGCAAAAGCCTTTCAACCCGTTATAGATTCTTCGCGCTCTCGATGATTTAGCCGCCAGTGCAAAAACCGTAGGACCGCTGCCCGACATCAACGCGCCATCCGCCCCTAACCGCAGCATGGTTTCCTTGATTCTCCGCACTTCCGGATGCAGCTGGAAGGTTACTTCCTCCAACACATTGCCGAGCGCTCCGCAAATTGCTAACCAGTCTTGGTTGCGCAACCCTTCCACCATTCGTCCGGTTGGCGGATGATTTTCGATCTGATCCGCTCGAAGCCTGCCATATACATCTGCCGTGGACACATTGATAGGCGGTTTGGCAATCACAACCCAGCATGGAGGAAGCGGAGGAAGCGGCTGGAGCTTCTCTCCCCTGCCTGTAGCCAGCACCGTTCCGCCTGCAATGCAATATGGAACATCGGACCCAAGCTCTTCGCCAAGCTGCTGCAGTTCAGTCTGGGACAGTCCGAGATCCCACAGGCGGTTCAAGCCGCGGAGTGCCGCTGCTGCATCACTGCTGCCGCCCGCCAGCCCCGCCGCCACCGGGATATGCTTGTCCAAATGTATGTAAACGCCCTGTCTGACTCCGCACCGCTCCTTCAGCAGCTTCGCTGCCTTGAAAGCCAGGTTCTTCTCATCCAGCGGGATGTACCCCGCCTGACTGGAGATCATAATCGTGTCGCGCGGAATAGCCTCCATTTCCAATCGGTCCGCCAAATCGACCATGGCCATCACCATCTCGACTTCATGGAAGCCGTCCTCCCGCTTATACAAGACATCCAGGGACAGATTGA
This sequence comes from Xylanibacillus composti, assembly GCF_018403685.1. NCBI lineage: Bacteria > Bacillati > Bacillota > Bacilli > Caryophanales > Paenibacillaceae > Xylanibacillus > Xylanibacillus composti. The sequence continues at coordinate 16,706 of NZ_BOVK01000002.1, read as the reverse complement.
TCTTGGCTGGCGCTTTTTCGAACACTTTCATGCTTCCACTCCACCCCTTCCCATCGCCCGTTCCAAAGTATGACTCTATTTACTATAACAAAAGCATTGGTAAATTGCGAAAAAACAAAAACGGCTCGAAAGATCGAGCCGTCGGGTATTCGCCCATGCGGTCTGGCTTAGCGCCTGATGTTCTGCTCGGCCATCTGGATGGCGCGCTTCACCATATTGCCCGCATCCTTGGTGGTGATGCCGCCCCAGCCCTCACGCTGCACTTTATCGTAAAAACCGAGGTCTCTGGCCAGTTCGTATTTCAAGGATTCGCTCATGACGCTTCTTCTTCGTGCCATCACGTACAAGCCCCCTCACCGAAAAAGTATGATTCTGCCTCATGAATAGTATGCGGTTGTTGCTCCACAACTATACACCCAAATCCGCTGTCTGGCTGTAAACGAAACCCGATAGAGGAAAATTGGTTCTTCCCAGCAAGCCAGGCGCATGAGACCGGGTATGCTTGACAGATAAAAAAAACAGCCCCCGAATCAGGGACTGTTTGCTGTGTGATGCTATTGCTGCAAGTACTCGATTCGAACTTGTCCTTCGTCGTTGCAAACCGTCACTTCCACGGATTCAGTCAAGATGTCCGCATAGCTGTATGAAACCCGCTTGAAGGCGTGCTGCTCTTGATCCAGCTTGACGATAAATACGGACGGGTAGGTTTCCTCCAAAACGCCGGTCCGTTCAATGGTCTTGCGGCGACCGCCGTTTGCCCGAAGCAATACTTTTGCCCCGACGTGGGGTTCGAGGCTTCGTTTGATCTCCAATAACGAATTGTTGGCCATTGTCAAGTACCACCTCTTTCCTAGCTTATTATACATCAGAGGCGGCATTTTGTCAAACAAGCTCTATATTATATCAACAGCACTTAAGGATTGTCAACGGTATTCGCATGGATTCCTTAATTTTATTGCATATGTTTAAAATTAGGGATCCCTACCCGGTAACTCCCCTTGGATTCAATTCCCCCGATCCCCTTGACCCCGCTCACAGTTTTGTCAAATACGTCCATCATGGTAATTGTCTCCTTAATGGACGTGTAGGATATTCTCGCCGCCACCTGGACCGGGTCCAACGCATGAATCAAGATGCGGGCCGGCGAGCTGGCGAAATTCGCTCCTGCCTTAAGCAGCGCTTCAAAATGCGATTGGCACGCACCGGCGACGATTGTCAGCACATCGCGGTTGCGCTCATATTCCCGGCATGCGCGAATGGCACGTACGAAATGACGCGAGTTTTTGTAGCTGGACAGATGGTAAAGGTTCTCTCCCCTGCTGTCTTTGAAGATGCCGTCATGACCGGTGATGACAACAATGTCTGGCCTCGATTCCGGCAGCAGCCGATACAGCAAATCGGCCATGGACGATTCCTGCACATAGTGGCCCTCTGCCGGCACTTGATAATGCTTGTATAAGTCCATGCTTTTGCGCAAGTATGCGGGATCGCCGTCAAGATGCAGCACTTTGCCCGGCACTTCAAAATAGGAGAAGGTCTCTTTGTCCTCAGGCGTTCCCGCAGAACGAAAAAAAGGCATGTATCGACGCTTCGTTTCTTCAATGATTTTTTGGCACTCGCGCTTCTGCATATCGGGCACTTCGGACTTGTCGGAATGGAGCGGCTCCTCCGCCTCGCTCAGATCCTCCAACGGCGCGTCTGCCATTAACCGATAATCGACACCTCTTAAGATAGCCATCTCCTGATTTATCGATTCAATACGGAAGATCATGTCATTCCCGTACGACTTGCGCGTGACATACGTCCCTACCTTCCACATAACATCCCCTCCATAGGATTCATCCTATGGCGGATATGGGTTTTTGGTGTATAGTCCGGTACACCTGCCTACTCCTGCTTGCCGCTAAGGACGCCAAGCCGCTCGCTTAGACGAGCAAATTCCTCCATGCTCAGTGTCTCGGCCCTGCGGGACGGTTCGATTCCGCAGGACAGCAGCACCTCACGCATATCGTGCACCCCCGCTGCCTCGGGAAACGCCGCGCGCAGGTTGTTGTAGATCGTCTTGCGCCTCTGGGTAAACGCCGCGCGCACGGTTGCAAAAAATCGCTGTGCATCTGCCACTTCAACAGGAGGCCTGCTGCGGCGCGTCAAGCGTATGACAGCCGAATCAATATTCGGCTGAGGCACAAACACGGTGCGCGGCACAACGGCTACAAGCTCTGCCTCGCAATAGTATTGGACCGCGATGCTCAGGCTTCCGTATTCCTTGCCCCCGGGGCTTGCGGTCATCCTGTCAGCAACTTCCCGCTGGATCATGATCACGATATGTTCCAGCGGAAGCTCCTCTTCCAGCAGCCTCATTACAATCGGCGTTGTGATGTAGTACGGAAGATTGGCCACAACGCTTACGGCTTCAACATTGTGGAAATGCTCGGCAAACAATGCATGCAAATCCTCCTTCAGCACATCGCCATGCATGACCTTGACATGATCCTGCTGCCCCACAGTCTCGTCCAACACCGGCAGCAGCCTCTGGTCGATCTCCAGGGCAACTACAGTGCCCGCTTCATCCGCCAGGTATTGGGTCAAGGCGCCGATTCCCGGACCGATTTCTAGGGCCCCCTTGCTCTTGTTCAATTGCGCCGCATCTACGATACGTCGCAAGATATTGCCGTCGGTCAAAAAATTTTGGCCAAGACTCTTCTTGGCCGAGATGCCATACTTCGCCAGAACCTCCCGGGTTCGGCTTGGCACCGCGATTTTATCCGTCATGGCGATTGCTCTGCCTCCTCAACTGCATGTCCGCGGGCGAATGCCTGTTCCATGGCGACCAGCGCCGTCCGAAATTCTTCCTTGCTGATGGCAAACATTCTGCAGCGTTTGTACAGCTGCTTGCCGTTGCAGTAACCGATATGGAGCGCCTTGCCCAGCAATCGCCGCCTTTCGGCGGCCTGCGGATGGACGATCAGTCCCGCGTCGAGCAGATCATTCCATTCTATTTCTCCTTCTTCAGGGGGAGCTTCTGTCTTCACGAGCTGCAAGGCACGGCGAATATCTTCGTCGGAAGCATTTTCCACGCCGATGTCGTCCTTGTATGTAGCTGCTTCCACATCAATGAATGCGTGCTTGCACCCCGGCACCTTCTGACTAATGATCTTGCGTATGCGATCCCCGGCAAAATCCGGGTCGGTAAAAATGATAACACCGCGCCGAGCTTGCGCCAATCGAATCCGCTCAATCACTTCTTCGGAAAGTGCCGAGCCCCCTGTTTCTATCGTCTCCGCCTTCACCGCGCGGCGAATGGCAGTTGTATCGTCCTTGCCTTCCACCACAATAATTTCCTTGATCATGGATAGCTTCCCCCGCCACTCAATTACCCACGAAAGCAACGTGAAGCTTCGATGCGTTTGCCGATTGCTTCCGCAGGCCAGATGCCAAAGAAAAAAGAAGAGGTGTCTGCCTCTTCTTAGTATTGTAACACGTTCGACCGCTTTTCATCGATATTCGTCTCTGACCCACCTGCTATTTCAGATCAGGGGGATTCGGACCAATAATATACACGGTATGGCCTTTTTTACGGCCGAATGCATTGGCTTCAGCCTCACTCTCGACATAAACATCGACCTTATTGCCTTTGATCGCGCTGCCGGTATCCTCCGCCTTGCGGAATCCAAACCCCTCAATGTAGAACCACCAGCCAAGTGGAATGACATCCGGATCGACTGCAGCTGTTCGGCCTTCGCTTACCGTTGTGCCCGTATACGTAATCCCGTAATTCGGATGCTCCTCGCTCTTGCCCGTGGAGCCAACACCCGCATCATAGGCTGTCAGAGTTACGTTCTCCAGTATCTTCTTCACGCCAAAGGTGACGCCGTCTTTCGTTACAGTCTGCACATCCGGAGAGGTCGCGGACAAGACAGCTACCGGATTGCGCGTTCCTAAAGCCACTACCTGATTCTCAGGTTGTTGCTTGATGTTCTCTTCGACAACCTCGGACGAAACCAGTTGGCCGTCTTCCCATACCTGCTTGACCTTCTTCACCACAAGACCGTCTTGACCTTCTTGCACAATCCGTTCCTTGCCCTTCAGCAAATTGTTGTCCTGCTCGGTAACGACTTCGTGCGGCACTACTTCCTCAATCTCTTCCAGCACCGTCTTCACGCGAACAACGGATACATCCATCTCTGCTTTTACCTTAGCCTGCAGGGACGGCACAACCCGATCTTCCGTACCCAGAGCAATCTCCCATTCCCGCAGCGCTGCCTGTACGGTATCCGCTGTCGTCACGCGACGCTCTGTAACGCCGTCAACAGTTACTTCGACCTCTACAGCGTGTCTGACCTCAATCGTGTCCCCGTCTCGTATGCTCTCGTCTAGCGAGACAGACACCCAATCTTCTTCTCCTAATTCGACCCTCTGTTCTTCCAGCAATGACATAACATCTGATTGGCGGGTATCCACCTGCTTGGGCTCCCCGTCGACGATCAGCGTTACCTGCTTCTCTTGGAGCCCTTGCCAAGCCAATCCTGTGGCCAGTACCAATATGGCCAAGAGTCCGCAGCCCAAGCCGACGATTTTTTTATGTGCTTGGATCCAGCTTAAAGCGATGGACATGCCGGATGGTTGCCTATCCTGGGTGGTTTGCTGCTTTGCCCCCATGTGAATCGGTCCTCCTTCATGGTCTTCCTGCTTTCTGGATTTGCAAGAAAGCTTAAATGACCTGAGATTGGCCAATTTCCCAGCTTGTTCACCTCCTCCACACACTCTATGCGGAAGGGTGTACAATTATCCCAAATTCCTGAACCCACGGAAGTGAGGCCATGCTCCGAAGCATAAACCGAAAACTTCTGCAGGACCCGGTGTATGACAGTACAGGATTTTGTCTTTTTTCTACACCTACAAAAAAAAGCCGGTGAAGAGGAAACCCCTGCCGCGGCTTTTTCGTCTTGAAAAAATCCGAGATAAAATGGTTGCTCTCTAAAAACGCTGACGAGGTTAGCTGTCGGGTTCGGGTCAGAGTTCACCCTATTTGCAACTTTTTCCCCGGATCGCTCCGCAAGATATTGTCCGCAAAATTCACCCCGAATGGTTGGGTCCCCCGTTTCCCTTGGAAGGAAACTTAGCGATTTCTGGAAATTGGCACTTCTTACGTTCTACAGAGAGTTTACGCGCTATGAATAGGGATGTAAAGAACATGCAAATGAAAAAAAACCGATGAAAAACGCTTACATTGGCGTTTATCGATCGGTCTTGTCCTATAGCGAGTATTTCTCGGCCACTCCCACGATTTATCTCTCGTTTTCGTCCTTTTGTAAAGGAATGGAAAACAATTTCAGCGCATTTCGTGTGGTAATAGAGGCTAATTCTTCAATTTCCAAGCCTTTAATTTCCGCCGCCGCTTCTGCCACATAGCGCACATATGCCGATTCATTTCGCTTCCCGCGGAATGGATGCGGCGTCAAATAGGGGCAATCCGTTTCGATGAGTAGACGGTCAAGCGGTACTTGGGCAAGCACTTCTTTCGGCTGTTTGGCATTCTTGAACGTAATGGGCCCGCCGAACGAAATATGGAAGTTCATGTCGAGACAGCGCTTCGCAATTTCCCAACTGCCGGAGAAGCAATGCATGATGCCGCCAACTTCAGCCGCATTTTCCTCCTGGAGAATGTTGACCACATCTTGATGTGCGTCCCGATTATGGATGATAATCGGCAGCTTCAGCTTGCGCGCAAGGCGAATCTGCTCGCGGAATACCTGCTGTTGAACATCCTTGGGCGAGGTATCCCAATAATAATCCAACCCGATTTCTCCAATTGCCACTACCTTGGGGTGCGCGGTCAGCGACTCAATCCAGGCCAGATCCCCTTCCTGCATCGTAATGGCATCCTGGGGGTGCCAGCCGACAGCGGCGTATATCCATTCATATTGCTCCGCCAGCGCCATTGTGGTCGGGATCGTTTCCCGATTGAATCCGACATTAACGATATAGTCTACGCCATTGTCCCGGGCACGTTCGATCATCGCTTCGCGCTCTTCTTCAAACTTGGCTGAATCCAAATGTGCATGGGTGTCAAATAACATCGTAATAAACTCCTGTTTCAAAATATTTGTTTTGGTTTATCTATTATATAGAAGTTCTTCAGGATAATACAAATGATGCGTACCCAGCTGAACACCGCTAATGGAACGAATGATGTCGGATTTACGTGAAATTTCGATGAGCTGCCCTCTTTCATTTAAGATAAGTATGGGCGGCTTGTCGCCAATTTGCCCCGGACGATATACATCGTAAGGAAGGTCAGCGGGAAAATCGATCTCCATATAATAATCGGGATCGAGACCGCGCTCACGCAGCTTCTGCTCCATTCGCGCAATTTCTTCATGGTCGATTTGCTCCAAGATGCTGTACTTGAACAGACGGCGATGAAGGAACCGTTCGCACAAGTCGCGCAAAATCGGGTCTTCCTCTTTCGTCCATTGCATGAAGGCTAACTGGACCAGCGATTCATCGAGCTCCAGGTAATCATCAATCGTCAGAGTCTGTGCGAGCAGTCGCTCCAAGGGGGGAAGCATGAAACGAAACGCGTAGGCTTCTTGATGGAGCTGCTTCGCTCTGCGGAAAATCTTCCGCAGAACAATTTCCGAGCTACGCGTGACTGGGTGGAAGTACACCTGCCAGTACATTTGGTAACGAGCCATCAAATAGTCTTCCACCGCGTGCATGCCGCTTTCCTTAATGATGATCTTATTCTGATAAGGGCGCATCACGCGCAGTATTCGTTCCAGATCAAACGTGCCGTAATTAACACCGGTGAAATAGGCATCCCGGAGCAAATAGTCCATGCGATCTGCATCCATTTGACTGGAGATCAGGCTGACTGCAATTTCCGGCTGATACTTTTTCTCAATGATTGCCGCCACCTTACCCGGAAAGTCAGCCGAAACTTGTCGAAGCACGCGATTGATTTCTGTATCTCCCAATATAATGCGGCAGGTCCATTCTTCATGATGCACATGAAATACAGGCTCTATGGAATGCGAGAACGGGCCATGGCCGACATCGTGCAGCAGCGCCGCGCACAAGCAGATCAATCGTTGATCCTTGGGCCAATCCGGGTCCTGCCTGCGTTCAAATTGGGAAATGATCTTCCTGGTAATTTCATAGACCCCAAGAGAATGGGAAAATCGGCTATGCTCGGCACCATGAAATGTATAAAAGGAAGTGCCCAGCTGACGGATGCGGCGCAAGCGTTGGAACTCTTTCGTGTTGATGAGCTCCCATATGATGCTGTCCATCACATAGATGTACTTGTGTACAGGGTCCTTGAAAACTTTTTCTTCCGGCATAGGTTTCGACACAACGCTAGCCTCCTTTGAACTTTGAACATATTTCGACACATTTCTGCCTGAATTTGAATACTTTGTCGAAGGGTGTAGATTTTCCACTGACATTTTTTTCATCAATTTACCTGTCGCCCAGTCGCAAAATTGCTTTGAATTTTCACAAAAATATGGTGAAATTTTTATGTATTTTAAGAAAATATAAAAATTCGCGCGCGTCAATTTGGTTTGACTGTTTTGGGAATCGTTGGTATCATTAACTTAAATCTTATGTCGAATCATGACGAGAATCATGACAAATAGAGAGGAGTCTGTAATCTATGTTAAAATCAACTGGTATTGTAAGAAAAGTAGACGAACTGGGACGCGTTGTTATTCCTATCGAGCTTCGTCGTACGCTGGGCATTGGCGAGAAGGACGCATTGGAAATTTATGTGGATGGCGAGCGCATTATTTTGAAAAAATATGAGCCTGCTTGTATCTTCTCCGGCAATGCAGAAGAGCTGATCTACTTCAAAGGCAAGATGATCAGCAAGGAAGTTGTCAAGGAATTAATAGATTTATATAATTCCATGACAAACGAATAAATATAGTATATAATAGCATTAGAACTATTGTTAATTCTAACCTTTTCATATCTCCTTATCATCCCCGATCTGCGTGTATAGAGCGTTGAACGGGGACTTTTTTTTATTGAATGGGGTCCCTTTCATCCAGTCTAGGAATATCCTTGTCCGTGTATCCCTATTCATTATAGCATGGTTGTTGGCGATGTTACGAATACGCTGCGCCGCCGAATATCACCCGAAATGTTGGCCGGCACTTGCGGCCTGCCTATTCAGGAAGCTGCTCCAACAGCTCTCGGTATATGTCGCGCTTGGTGACTCCCCGCTCCCCTGCCGCCTTCTTCATGGCATCTTTGCGGGACAATCCCTGCTCCTCGTACCTGGCCACATGCTCCGCCACGGACCAGCTTTTCCACTCTGGCTCAGAAGCTGTTGACCATGCAGCCGAATCCCCTTCCTTCCAGCCTTCAACCAGCACGCAATATTCGCCCTGCGGCGGCTTCTCCTCTACCCAGACAAGCAGTTCTTCCAGCGAACCTCTGGCGAATTCTTCGAATTTTTTGGTCAGCTCCCTGGCGAGTACAGCTTGGCGGTTCCCCCAGCTTTGATAAATACGTACAAGCATTTGCTTCACTCTGTAGGGCGATTCATAGAAAATGGCCGTTCCCGGATAGTGCTGTGTCCTTTGCAAGAGCTGTTCCGCCTGTTTCTTCTCCCTTGGAAAGAATCCATAGAAGCTGAATTCGCCCGTAGGCAATCCGGAAGCGACCAAGGCGGTCAATGCCGCATTCGCTCCAGGGATCGGTATAACCTTGATGTGCTGGTCCAGTGCTTTGCGCACCAGATCGTGTCCCGGGTCGGAGATGGCCGGAAGCCCGGCATCGCTTACCAAGGCTACCACCTCTCCTGCAGCCATGCGCCTGACGAGTTCCTTGCCGCTTGCTTCGCGATTATGTTCATGGTAGCTTACCAATTTGCCCTCGATTTCGAAATGTGTCAGCAGCTTGCGCGTTTGACGCGTATCCTCCGCCGCGATCCAATCCGCTTCCTTCAGCATCCGCACAGCCCGGTACGTCATGTCCTCCAAATTGCCAATAGGTGTCGCAACTACATAGAGTGCTCCTTCCTGGCGCGTTGCATCAAAGCTTCTTTGAATGCCTGTCATGGATTCTCCCCTCCTGTAAGCGACGATTGTTCTCCATAATATATATCCCATAGTTCCTTCGTATACTGTCCGTCCTCTCCGTATACGATGACTGGCGGAAGAAGCCGAATATCCGGTTTCCCATCCCGAGTCGCTTCCACCAGAACCATGTTGGCTTCTTCCCCTACACGCGGATGGACGAATCGGATGCGCTTCGGCTCCAAGCGAACGCTTCGCATGGCTTCCATAATGTCGGCCAACCGTCCCGGGCGATGCACGATGCTGGCTTTCCCCCCTGATTTCAAGTGACGCGCACAGGCAGCGATCAGCTCATGCAGCCCCCCGTTCAGCTCATGTCGTGCCGCAGCCACATGCGGATTCACATTGGCTTCCCCTGTTACGGGCCGCATATACGGCGGATTCATCGTGACCAGATCGAATGTTCCGTAGCCCGTTGTTTTATAATAGTCTCGCACATCCGCACATACCATTTCGATTTGCTCCTGCAGCTTGTTCCACTCCACACTCCTGCGGGCCATATCCCACAGCTTTTCTTGAAGCTCTACGCCGGTAATTCGGGCTTTCGTCCTTGTAGAAAGCAGAAGGGGAATGACTCCGTTCCCTGAACAAAGATCCAGAATGCGGCCTTTGGCCGGCACCTTGCAAAATCGTGCGAGCAATACCGCATCCATGGAAAAACTGAATACTTGCTTGCTTTGAATAATGCGCAGTTGATGGGTTAGCAGATCATCGAGCCTTTCCCCAGAACGCAATGGTGGTTGAGCCTGTATCACGCCGATTGCCTATCCTCCTTTGGAAATCCGAAAGCCGCAGGAATCGCGTCCCTGCGGCTTCTCACCTTATTTATTCAGAAATGACAAACAGAACAAGCAGTCGCCTTCTGTCCGCAAATGACCGTAATACACATTGCAGATGTGGAAACCTTCGTGGTACAGCCTAGCCAGGTTGTCATAACCTTCTCCCGGAGTGGGAACAGCCGTTTGCGCTTCCTCTTCCTTCGGATGCTGCGCCTCCCCGACTTTGTCAGCCTGGTGCGCGTCATGCTTCAACAGCTTCCGAAGCTGTTGATTTTCAATGGCCAGACGCTTGTTCTCTTCGAGCAGAAGGATGACATTCTTTTTGACCTGGCCAATTTCCCCGAGTGCTTCATTCATGCGATCTTCCAGTTCATGCACTTGTCTGTACAGCTCTTCGTTTCTCTCCACACTTTCACCCCAAGCAACCACGGCTATTCTTAGATTTGCACTGCCAAGGCAACTTCATAACCAGCGATTTCGCCTAACCATACCGCAACTTGCAAATCGTGGCTGACCCGGAATGTTTGGACCTGATGAAATTGCCTTCTCCTGCACGCTATACTTGCAATGCTACATCATCCAGTGAATATCTCTTTGTCTTGCCGGTTTCCTTGTTCTTGACCTGCACGAGACGTTCTTCCACAATCAGTGCAGTCACGCGGCCTTCCCCATCTGTTGTCATGACGGAGCTTCCAACTTCAGGCCATTCTTCCTTGGCGCTTTCGTAATTATCGTGCTCGTACTTCAGACAGCACATGAGGCGCCCGCAAAGTCCTGAGATCTTGGTCGGATTCAGGGACAAATTCTGATCCTTCGCCATCTTGATGGAGACCGGCTCGAAATCGCCGAGCCAAGTGGAACAGCATAAGGTTCTACCGCAGGGACCGATGCCGCCAAGCATCTTCGCTTCATCCCTGACTCCGATTTGCCGAAGTTCAATGCGTGTCCGAAATACGCTGGCCAGATCCTTGACCAATTCCCGGAAATCCACACGGCCGTCAGCAGTAAAGTAGAAGATCACTTTGTTGCGATCGAATGTGTACTCTACATCGACCAGCTTCATTTCCAGCTTGTGCTGCTTGATCTTCTCCAAACAGATTTGGAAGGCATCTCCTGCCGCCTTCTTGTTCTGCTCCACCACGTCAGCATCCTTCTGGTCCGCAATACGGATTACTTTCTTCAGAGGAAGAACGACATCCGCATCGTCCACCAGCTTCTTCCCGATCACAACGCGACCATATTCAATCCCTCTGGCTGTCTCGACAATGACGTGGTGTTCTTGCTCTATCGGCAATTCGATCGGATCGAAATAATATATTTTGCCTGCTTTCTTAAATCTTACGCCTACAACCGAATACATGCTACCCCCCCTGAACGCGGACAGCCAGCTGCTCCAATGCCAAGGCCGGATTCACATTCGCGCGAATCCGCTTTTTCGCATCGACAGCGGCTTCCATACAAGCCACCCATTGATCGGGTCCGCGCAAAAATGCTTGTTTGGCCAGCCATGCTTCCTGGTCTGGAAACACCGCCTGTTCCTTGCGGCCAAGCTGATACTGAATCATATCCTTAAACCATAAGGTGAGTAAGTCTAAAAAGAGATCTAACTGCTCCGCAACCGGAGGCTTCAACACCTTCTGATGAATAGTCAGCTGAGCAGATGCCCAGTGCGTCAGACACTCCTGCCCTAATTGTATCACTAGGTTTCTAATTTCTGCAAACGCATTTAATTGGATAATTGTCCTCGCCGCTTCCAAGCCGGAAGTTACATGAACGGCTGCACGGCTGAGAACAGGATCTGCCCCTTCAGCAAGCATCGCTTCAAGCATCGCTTCCTTCGCTAACGGAACGAAGGGAACAAGCTGAACTCTGGACAGGATGGTTGGGAGCAAGGCTTGCACATGATCGGTCAGCAGGACGGCCAATGTTGGCGAGAACGGCTCCTCCAGAAATTTGAGCAGGCTGTTGGCAGCTTCAGCCGTCATTCGCTCAGCTTGTCCGATCATATATACTTTGCGCTGACCGCGCGATGCCTGGTAGGCCAGATCTTGCTGCAGCTGACGGATCTGCGCAATCTTGACGGAGGCCCCATCCGGCTCCACCCACAGCACATTCGGATGATTCATATGCTCTACCTTGCGGCACTCGACGCAGTGGCCGCATGCATCGCCGTCCTCCAGCCGGGATAAACACATCACGGCCTGAGCCAGGGCTAATGCCATCGCCTTCTTGCCTGTTCCTCGTGGTCCTGCGAAGAGGTAGGCATGCGACAACGAATCCCGATTCAAGGCCGTGAGCAGCATCTTCTTGGCTTGCTGTTGCCCATATACATGTTGAAAAGCCATGATTTCGACTCCGTTCTATTGCTTAGAAAAATACATTAATCAATAGTCCTTGAATTTCCCCGATGCGTCTCAACAGATCAACCTGGCCTTCTTCCCGCTCCAGCATATCGTCAGCCAGCTCCAGCAGATGCCTGTCGATATCCTCTAGAATGCGATAGCGCTTGCCACGGCCGCGTCTGTCCCAACCGCGGGTTTCCTTCAAGTGAACGCCGCGGCGGGCAGTTTCCTCCAAGAAGGCGCGGATCATGGTTTTATATGCTCGCAGCTCGCGAACCGTCATCGACTTGGCCAGCCGCTCTCCCTGTTGGCGAATTTCCTCAATCCTGCGCTTTAGCTGTTCCTCCGTTGCCCGTTCCTGCTGCTGCTGCATCATATCGGAAAAGCCTCTTGGACTGCTCGTCTGCGACAATGCTTGCTCCGTCCGCTTAAGCTCGTTAATCGTCGAACGCCAACCAGGGTTAATCTTCACTGCAATCTACTCCTTGCCCGCTTAGCCTGCAATAGGCGTAATACTTAACGCTGTTGTCAAAAATGCTCAAATCGCTCTACAGGAAGCACAAATACAGCGGCGCCTCCCACTTGTACCTCGACCGGAAACGGAATATAGGAATCGGTCGTGCCCCCCATTGGTGAAACCGGCGTTACTAACTGATCGCGTACTTGACAGTTGGCCTTGATCGTTTTCATGACTTCAGGAATGCATTCATCCTCAATCCCGATCATAAAGGTCGTATTGCCCGCCTTCAAAAAACCGCCGGTGCTGGCCAGCTTCGTTGCGCGGAAGCCTTCCTTCACCAGGGCGTTTGCCAACCGGTTGCTGTCCTTGTCTTGCACTACCGCAATCACCAGTTTCATAGTGAGCCCTCCCTTAATCATATCATCAGTTACACGAAAATAATGAATGCGTTTACATGCGCATAATATATAGTATTTTCATGTATCATTCATTATACAATATGTCGGACAAAGATGATAGGTTCTTTATCTCTCGACAATTGGCCCGTTCCATTTTTTTTCGATAAGCGCTATTGCCTCGTCCTTCAGCTGCTCTACGGGTTGATCGGCATGAATCCGGCAAATCCTTTCCGGAAATCGTTCTGCAAGCAGGCGGTACCCCTGGCGAATGCGCTCATGGAAGTCCAGCCTTTCCAAGTCCAGCCGGTTCACTTCACGCTGTTCATTGTTCGCGATGCGAGCAAGCCCTGCCTCGGGATCCAAATCCAACCAAAGCGTTAGAGAAGGCAGCACTCCTTCGGTGGCAAATTGGTTAATCTCATAGACTTCATCCACACCCAATCCGCGAGCGTATCCTTGATAGGCCAACGAACTATCGATGAATCGGTCGCACAGCACCAATTCGCCCCGTTCCAGCGCAGGCTTGATTCGCTCCACCCAATGCTGGCGCCTTGCCGCTGCATAAAGCAGCGCCTCAGTCCTTCCGTCCATCGCCGTATTCGACCGGTTCAAAATAATCTCGCGGATTTGTTCGGCAATGTCAATCCCGCCAGGTTCTCTCGTGGCCACTACACGTTGTCCCTTCAGCTCAAAGTGCCGGGCAACCGCCTGAATCAAAGTGGTCTTCCCTGAACCTTCTCCGCCTTCAAAAGTAATAAATCCATTATGGTTCATCTATCGTCTCTCTCCAATCTCCTGTAAACCTTCCACGATAACTCGCACGGAGGCAAGCTTGCTGTCCTCGGTTCCTTGAAATCGCGCGCCTGCATCACGAAGCCGGATCGCTTGCATCCATAATTGGTCTGTCAGCCTCTCTCCCTTGCAAACCAACGGAATGCCAGGGGGATAAGGTATGATCATTTCAGCCATTTTTCTGCCCTTCGCCTGTTCCAATGGAACAAGCTCAGTTTGGGACGGGAGTTGCCAGTCTGCCAAGTCGACGGGATCGCTTATGCTTGACGCGCTTTCTAACTCACTGGGGCTCCATCCTTCCCCGTCTGAAAGTGACTGTGCATTTTTTGCGTCATCCATGCCAACTTGTTGCTCGTTTCCAATTGGCCGCGTCTCTCTGTCGATTAAGGAGATTTCCGCGCATTTGCCAAATGCGCCGAACAACTGCTGCGCATCTTCCTTAGTTGACGCGTATGTGAAGACCAGCAGCACACCACGCGGATCAGCCATTTCGATCATGCAGTTGTGCTGCTCGAGCCGTGCTTGCAGGGTATAGCCGTCCAGCTCCCCCGTCCGATCAAAAATATATAGCTTGAATGGATCGACTTTCCGCTTCCATGCATCTCCCGACTGCAACAGCGCATGTTGCACCATATCTGTTACGGCAAATCGGGGCAATGCTTGCATGCTCAGTCGGAAGCTAAGTACGGCGTCGAGCCCTTGTTGAATCATTCTGCTTCCATCTGCGGCCCAATGCTTGCGAAATGCGTCAAGCGAGGCGAGAATAGGATAGGAAGGACTTGAGGTCTGTACCATGGACAAGCATTGGCGCACTCTAGCTGGATCAACGCGATCCCCGCGCAAGTGCAGGAATCCTCCCATAGTCAGTCCGCCTCCCATTTTGTGAGCCGACTGCACAACAGCATCTGCTCCTTGCCGAATGGCAGACATCGGCAGTTTTTCGTGGAAGCCGAAATGTACTCCGTGTGCTTCATCAATCAAAAGCGGAATGGAAGCATTCCTAGACAGCGAGGCAATTGCCTCGATATCCGGGCCAATGCCATAATAATTGGGACAGGTCAGCACAACGGCTTTCGCAACCGGATAACGTTCCAGAGCCCTCGCAAGGATTGCCGGGCTCGTGCCCATAGGTAATCCACTCATGGGATCTATCGCTACAGGCAGGAAAACAGCCTTCGCTCTAGCCAGCATCAGACCGTGCAGGACCGACTTATGGGCGTGTCGATCGACTAACACCACATCCCCTGGTTGACAAACAGACAGGATCAGCGCCAAGTTCCCGGATGTACTTCCCCCAACCAGAAAAAACGTTTGTTCCGCACCGAAGCATTCTGCGGCCAGTTCTTCCGCTTCTTTTATCATTTCCTCAGGCGCATGCAGGTCATCCATTCCCGTAATTTCTGTCACATCTCCAAGAAACCAGTCCTTCAACCATCCCTCTTGGGACCATGCTCTGCGTTTGTGTCCCGGGATATGGAAGCTCACCGGACTCGATTTCACATATTCCTGCAATTTCTCGTAAATGGGGGCCCGATGTTGATTCATCCTGCTATGTGCCTTCCCTTCTTGTGAAGTGCGTGTTGACGCAAACCGGCATTCACCGCTATGATACTAATACTATATCAAAAATGAAACAACCTTCCTATTCGAAGGAAGGCTGTTGTAGTAGAAGCGGGCACTATGCGTTCTTTTTCAATACAATTTGACGCATTTGCTTGATAAAAAACGAATATTTATCATCTAGCACGTCCGTACGGACGAGCTCACTCTCGCAGTCGGTACATATAAAGCTGGTGCAAATATGAATGCCATCCCTTTTCAATTGACTGCATATGATGCACTGGACTTGTTCTTGGCTTTCCATCTACCATACCACCTTCTTGCTTTTTAGTCCTAGTATGTCTCAACTTTCTACCTCTTAAACTGGTTCTTCTCTCATTGTACAAGTATTTTAGATGCAGGAGAAACGATTTCGAGACAGATTTAAGGCTGCGGGTAGATGATGATCGACATGCTGCACGAACATAAGTAGCTGTATATTCCCGCGGTTGTTCAATATACGGCCTGGATCAGACAAGATTGAACATGGAGAGAAGCAAAGTGAATCCCAAACAATTAACGGATCAATCGAGCATCTATCAATATACCTTGTTAAAAAGAATTCGCATTTCTTCCTTGATGAAGGCCTCTTACATACTATTGCTTACGGGATGTCTGATGTTCCTGTTCACCCGTGAGCCATTCGGAAGCTGCGTATTGGTTCTGGCTGTCGTACGTGCGCTGCAGTTCGTCTTCAAAAGGACGGCTCTTCATTGGATGCATCCTACATTAGCAAGCCGATGGTCCGTCTCCTTCCGTTTTCCTTTTGTCGGCCTTGTACCGCAGCAACCGGTGCTGTATGCAAGTTATAGAAATATCGAGATACATGCTTTTCTGGCCGGCGTATTCTTGATTGGTAGTGTCTTCATCTGGTTTCCGCTGGATGCGGTTGCCTCTATATGCTGTACATTTATAATCCTTCATCTCCCGACACTTATGACGTTGTGCTATCGCAGCAAGCCGCAGGAAGGGAGCAGCACCTGGATCAAACTGCAACACTCGGACGTTTCCTATTATCGGGCATAGCTAGCCTGACTGGTGTTGACGTGGACAGAATAGATAAAAAAGGTTTTATACCCTGCCGCAACTATTTTCATAAGGACTGAACTCGATACGGAGGGCAATGCCTGCAAAATCGTAGGACTTGCCCTCCGTTCCGTTCATGCGGCGATCCCCTACAAGAAACAGCACATAAACGATCAGCAGAAAATGACGAGCAAACAACACACAAAAAGCGCGACCGCCTC
>NZ_BOVK01000001.1 GCF_018403685.1 Xylanibacillus composti | reverse complement strand
CTCCTACTCGATTGGTTCGCTTGCGCAAATTGGAGTAATCGGAACATTTGCACTAATTAGCAGTATATATGTGAAAGTATGTTTCAAAATTGGAAAGGAGTATGGTATGTTAAATCGAATTCTCCGCTGTAGTTTGATCTTGATGCTAAGCATTGTCATCTTATCCCCATTGGGGCATGCTAATGAGCCAAATCTTCACACAACCGCTTTGCCTGTTCTACAGGCTCAGCATATAGAAAGTATAACGATGCGTCATGCGGACCTGTATTATTTGCCGTATTATGGGAATCGTCCTGAAGATCAAGAGAAAATCAGTGAAATCGTTGGACTCATCAACGCATTCATGCAGAAAGCTGTGCCGTCTACGAACCAACAGTCTCCTTTTGATGCATTTGGTGGATTTTTCAATTACTATGATTTGTATGTAAGTTTGAAGGATGGCCAATACTTTTCGTTCGAGATGGATGGTGAAAAGATACATTTTTATCATGACGGGGTTTTTTATACTGCTGAGGACCCAACAATACAGAGGGAAATCTATCAATATCGGGTCGATACCCAGCATATGACACTATCGAAGTCTGAAGTATCGGTAGGCGAATCTGTCCGAATCACGGGTAATGGCGCATTACCCGAAAACGGAGGAGTCCGGATTTTTCTAAACCCGCATTCCTATTCCGGGAATGTTCAGTCCACTGAAAGGGATATAACCTTTTCAACCAAAGACACCTTGTTAATCTATGAAGGACAGATCGTAAAATATGGAAGGTATGATTTTGAACTGACAATCCCCGCTTATGGCAGAGACTATACGAATAAACAAGTATGGATTGAACCAGGTAAGTGGACCATAGAGCTCGATTTCGGCGGAGTGAGATTTTTTGGCTCCCTCACTATCTTTCCTGCAGAAGCTCCTCTTCTAACTGTGAATGGAATACCCATTGAAACAAACCTGAGCAATCAACCCCGATTGATAAACGGCAGATTTATGATGCCAATTCGAGCGGTAACCGAAGCGTTAGGCTGGCAAGTGATTTGGGATGCAAAGTTTCGGCAAGTCTTGCTCTATAACGATGGATCGGATCATACGGAGAGATTGGAGAAATCCACAGGAGAAGGCATACAATTATGGGTGAATGGAGAACGTCTTGAAGCTGATGTTCCCCCTGTGCTGATTTCTGGCACTGTATTTGTTCCCATCAGTATAGTGTCCAATGCCTTGCATTACCCAGTGATGTGGTTAGAGCAACTCAACACGGTTAATCTATCTGTAACGCCCGATCCGTTAAGGATGGGGGCGCCGGGAACGAATGAGGATCGGATATCGGACGTTATGAACCAATATGTGACGTTTTATAATGGCAGGTATGAAAAGAAATTGCTGGAGCTGTTTGTAACCGATGCGGATACGCTTCCACAGTTTGATCAGATCGGACATCATCGAATTGTCGATCTTGACGAACGGTCCATCACTGTTCAAGACGGAAGTGCAAATGTTACTCTACACCTATCCTCCATGTTTCATCCTAAGGGGATCATTCACTCCGAACTTAAGGTCGAGCTTATTCAGCAAGAAGGCGAGTGGAAAATAGCGAGTATTGCGGAAGCAGAGGAAAGCGGTTAAGAGGGTTGGGCTGCTGAAACCGTGAACCAAAGACGAAGGCTGCCAGATTATCGCATAAGAAAACCGCTATGGCCCATAGGACGTTTCAAGGTATGATGTAGACAAGTGTCTCTATTCGCAATTGAAAGACGTGGATGAAGGAGTGAAGGCTTTTGAAGACACTCATAACAGTCACAAACCCGGATTTGAAAAAGCTTTTGTTTTCCAAACGATGTTTGGATCTCCTGACTTCCGTCTCGGAAGTATGTTGGGCGGAGGAAGGCAAACCTTATACAGACAATCAGATGAAAGCGGATCTGCCGGAATTCGATGCTGTGATTACCGGTTGGGGATCGCCCAAGCTATCCGCAGACGTGCTGGCCTGCCCAATGTGATAGGCGTGCCGCATATCGGAGCGTTATCCGGTTATTGGAAGCCGCGCATGGGCGAGCTCGTTGCCGAGGATTTGGTTCGCTTCGCGCAAGGCGAGCCAGTGCAGCGATTGATCAGTTATGAGAAATTCAAGCGCATGACCCCCTTATAAAAAGATCCATGCACCATCTATGTGCGCCAATACCCCCAGAAGGGAGAGCAGAAGTGTGAAATTGTCTTTTACTACGTTAGCATGCCCGAGTTGGGATTTGGATACGATTGTAAGACAAGCCGTCCATTGCGGTTACGACGGTGTGGACTTTCGCGGATTGCAGGGAACGATGAATGTGTTTGAGTTGCCCGCATTTACTTCAGAATGGAATAAGACCGCTCGTCTACTGCTGACAGCGCAATTGCAGATATCTTGCTTTTCCAGCTCTGTTCAGTTGATATCCCGGGAAAAGCTGGAGCAGCATCTTGAAGAGGTACGTGCTTATGCTGCGCTTTGCGAGCGTTTTCAGACGAAGAAATGGCATCCCGAAATACAAGAGCCGGAAGTGGCACTTCCCCAGTATGTGTCTTATATGAATAAACTAAAAACACAGATTTCATAGAAAAGAAGAGCAGTGATCCTTCCCACCTTGCTGCGCTGCATGGTTCCCGGCCTTGCCATGGCAACCCTTACTTTCCGCAATTGCCCAATGGTTTCGCTTACATGGCTCAACTCTATTTTTTCTATTCTTTTGTGCGTAAAATTCTATTGAAAATGAAAAGTTTTGCGCATATAGTAGATATAGGTTTTTGCAGGTTGTCTTTACACAACCTTATAAATTTCAAAAATGGGGGCATGAGCAATGAAAAAATCGATGATCGTGCTGGCGCTTGTGGCGATGTTCGCCTCGTTGCTGGCAGGCTGCGGCAGCAGCAATGAAGGAAGCGGCAACGCGGGAAGCGGCGACACAAACGACAGCGGAGCAAGCTTCAAGGTAGGAATGGTAACGGATGCCGGAACGATTGACGACAAGTCCTTCAACCAGGGCACTTGGGAAGGAGTCGAGCTCGCGGCAAATGAATTCGGTCTGGAGAAGAAATACTTGAAACCTGCCGGCACAACTGAAGCGGACTATATGAAGGAAATTGGCAACTTGTATGATGCCGACTTCAAATTCATTGTAACGCCGGGCTACAAGTTCGAGACGGCAATCTTCCAAGCGCAAGAAAGATATGCCGATGCGAAGTTCGTTCTGATCGACGGCTATCCGCATAACGGTGATTACAATGAAGTAGTAGGCGAGAACACGGTATCGATCTTCTTCGCCGAGCATGAGTCGGGCTTCCTCGCCGGTGTTGCGACTGCCGTTGAGCTGCAGGAAGGCGAAGCCGGATTTATCGGGGGAATGGAAATTCCTGCGGTACAGAAGTTCAACTGGGGCTTCCAGCAAGGACTTGCATACGCGAATGAAAATCTTGGCACCAACATTAGCCTGAAGCCGGAAAATGTAGTGTACGAGGGCAGCTTCGACAACTCCGCAGCTGGCGGCCAGCTGGCGGCACAAATGTTCGATCGCGGCGTGAACGTCATCTTCTGCGCAGCTGGCGGCGTTGGCATCGGTGCAATCAGTGAAGCGAAGAATCGTGTACAAGCCGGGGAAGAAGTATGGATTGTCGGCGTCGATGTTGACCAATATGCGGACGGCGTGTACGACGAGGACGCAAACAGCTCGGTTGTGTTGACCTCCGCGATGAAAAAGATCGACCAAGTAGCTTATGACATGATCAAGGCTGAATTGGATGGCGAATTCCCAGGCGGAGAAATTCTGACGTTCGACGCGAAGAACGATGGCGTTGGCATACCTGTAGAAAATCCGAACCTGAGTGACGCAACCGTAACACAAGTGGACGAGATTTTCGCTCAGATTAAAGCAGGCGAAATTGTTGTTTCCGACGAACAAGGAAATCTCATTAAGTAAGTCGAATAAAAAAAGACGGGAAAACCGTCTTTTTTTATGTGCGTACAAGCAAGACTCGTCAATCTTTGCTTGTACTCGACAAATATTTACAGGCAAAAGGAGTCGCGCCCCTATGGATTATGTCGTTGAAATGCTCAATATCCGGAAAGAGTTTCCGGGCGTCGTCGCCAACGACGATATTACGCTCTGCTTGCGGAAGGGGGAGATACATGCGCTGCTCGGCGAGAACGGAGCCGGCAAGTCTACGTTGATGGGCATGCTGTTCGGGATGTATCAGCCTGATTCAGGCATCATCAAAGTGCGCGGGAAGCAAACGAAGATTTCAAGTCCGAATGTAGCCAATCGACTCGGAATCGGCATGGTGCATCAGCATTTCAAGCTCGTGAGCAACTTTACCGTCACGGAGAACATCGTGCTCGGCAGCGAGCCGAAAAAAGGTCTTGTCATTGATATCGAAACGGCGAGCAAGCGCATTCGAGACATCTCGGAACAGTACGGCTTGAACGTAGACCCGCATGCCAAAATCGAGGATATCTCTGTCGGGATGCAGCAGCGGGTGGAAATCTTGAAGATGCTGTATCGAGAGGCGGATGTGCTTATTCTCGACGAGCCTACTGCTGTCTTGACACCGCAGGAAATCGAAGAGCTGGGCAAGGTGATGAAAAGCCTGGTCGGAGAAGGGAAATCGATTATCCTGATTACGCACAAGCTGAAGGAAATTAAAGCAGTGGCGGATCGGTGTACAGTCATAAGGCGTGGCAAGACGATCGGTACAGTGGAGGTCGCCAGCACGACAGAAGCGGCAATGGCGGAGATGATGGTGGGTCGCCAAGTCACGTTCAAGGCAGCCAAGCAGGAAGCCAAGCCGGGCGCACCGGTCCTGCGCATCCAATCGCTTTCGGTGAAGAACAGCAAGAAGGTGTTGGGTCTGAAGCAGTTCAACCTGGAAGTGCGTGCAGGCGAGATTGTCGGAATCGCGGGCGTTGAGGGGAACGGCCAGACCGAATTGGTCGAAGCCATTACAGGTCTTCGCAAAGCAGAGTCCGGAAGCATCTTGTTCGAAGGGCAGGATATTGCGAACATGTCCATACGGGCGCGCATTGAAAAAGGCATCGGGCACATACCGGAGGACAGGCAAAAGCGCGGGTTGGTGCTTGATTATACGATAGAAGAAAATATGATCTTGGAAGTGTATCAGAAGCGTCCCTTCTCCAAACGCGGACTGATGAACAAGTCGGCTATTCGCGCATATGCCCAGCGGATCATAGAGAGTTTCGATGTCAGGTCCGGGCAAGGGGCGACATCGATAACGAGATCGCTGTCTGGCGGGAACCAGCAAAAGGCGATCATTGGGCGCGAAATAGAGCTGGACCCGCTGCTCTTGATTGCCGTGCAGCCAACCCGCGGATTGGATGTCGGTTCGATCGAGTATATTCACAAGCGCTTGATTGAGCACCGCGACAAAGGAAAAGCCGTGCTGCTTGTATCCCTGGAGCTCGACGAGATCATGAACGTCTCGGATCGGATTGCCGTTGTGAACAACGGAGAACTGGTTGGCATCGTGAAGGCTGCGGAAACGAGCGAGAACGAGCTGGGTCTGATGATGGCCGGACTAAGAGGAGGGGAAGGGGCATAATGAGAAACACCATCATATCGCTGCTTGCCGTTCTCTTCGGCTTGCTCGCCGGCGCATTGCTGATGACGGTGACCGGGCACAACCCGTTTGAGGGATACCGGTACTTGTTTGAAGGCGGATTGAAAAATGTGGAACGCTTTGGCAACACCTTGGCAACGGCCACTCCTCTGATTTTTACTGGCCTGTCTGTCGCGTTCGCATTCCGCACAGGCTTGTTCAATATCGGGGCAGCCGGACAGATGCTGTTCGGCGGATTTTGCGCAACCGCTGTCGGATTGACCCTCGATTTGTCCAAGCCGCTCATGCTGATATGCACCATCTTGGCCGGCTTCATAGGCGGGGCCCTCTGGGCCTTCATTCCGGGATGGCTTAAAGCGAAATTCAACGTTCATGAGGTTGTGTCAACGATCATGATGAACTGGATCGCTTATTGGACGATTTATTATACGGTGCCTGCCTATTTCAAGGGGCAGTACTTGGAGACGGAATCGAGACTTCTTCCGGAAGCCGCATCATTGCGAGTGCCGTTTCTGACCGAAGCTTTCGGCGGCTCTTATATAAATTTGGGACTGTTTCTGGCGGTTATCGCCGTCATTGTCGTCGCATTTATAATCAATAAAACTACGCTCGGCTATGAACTCAAAGCGGTCGGTTTCAATCGCCATGCTGCCGAGTATGCCGGCATCGGCGTGAACCGCGGCATTATTGTCTCGATGCTGATTGCAGGCGGCTTGGCCGGGTTGGGCGGAGTAGCGGAATTCACCGGCAACGCATCCAACATTCAGATCGGCAAGCTGCCTACGCAAGGCTTCGACGGCATCGCAGTAGCGCTTCTTGGCAGCAATGCGCCGCTAGGGGTATTGCTGGCAGCGATCTTTTTCGGGCTCTTGTATTCCGGGCGCGGATTTATGAATGCCATGACGGACATTCCGCCGGAAATTGCGGATTCGATCATCGCGATTATCATTTATTTCGCCGCTACCAGCATTCTGATTGAACGGTTGGTTCGCAAGCTGCTGCGCAAGCGTGCGAATAAAAGGGAGCAAAATGTCGAGAAGGGGAGGGAACGTTAGTCCATGTGGAAGTTGATAGTAGATATTTTTCCTTATGCGGTTATCTTCACCATACCTCTTCTTATTACAGCGTTAGGCGCCCTGTTCAGTGAGCGAAGCGGTGTTGTCAATATCGGGTTGGAAGGTCTGATGATTGTCGGGGCCTTTACGGGCGCACTGGTTATTTTCCAATTGCAGCATCTTTGGACCAAGCACCCCATTGTGCTCTGGATCGGATTGCTGGCAGCCGCGCTGCTCGGCGCCATCTTCTCGCTGCTTCATGCGTTCGCCAGCATTAATCTGAGCGCCAATCAGATTATAAGCGGCACGGCCATTAATATGATCGCAGGCGCTATTACGGTATTTTTGGCCCGCAACATTACAGGGAGCGGCAACATCCGAATTGTGAGCGGATTTCAGCCTTTTGACGTACCGATTTTGTCTGGAATTCCGATTATCGGCGATCTCTTTTTCAAGAAAACCTATGCCACGACTTGGCTTATTCTGGTTGTCCTGCTGGTCTGTGTATTTGTGCTTTACAAGACGCGATTCGGCTTGCGTTTGCGGGCATGCGGTGAAAATCCGCAAGCGGCGGAAGCCGCGGGCATCAACGTGTATAAAATGCGCTATATGGGCGTGATTATCTCTGGAGCGTTCGCCGGGTTAGGCGGCGCGATCATGATGGTTACCTTCGCAGGCGAATTTACCGGTTCGGTTGCGGGTCTTGGCTTCCTGGCGCTCGCTTCGCTCATCTTCGGACAGTGGAGGCCGCTCGGTGTATTGGGGGCTACTTTGTTTTTCGGGTTTGCCAGCACGGTAGCCAATGTGTCTCAGGTCAATCCGGCGCTGCAAGTCATTCCCCCGATCTTTCTCAAGGTGTTTCCGTATGTGGTGACACTGATTGCGCTGGTATTATTCTCGAAGTCTTCCCAGGCGCCTAAAGCCGCCGGGGAACCTTTCGATTCTGCCAAAAGATAGTACCTGGATATAGTAGAAGGAAGGCATGGGATAGCAGTTGCGCGTTCGGGGGCGGCAGTGCAGTATAAGCATGGAGGGTAAAAGCAGTGGCACAGTTGTATTACAAGTATGGAACGATGAACAGCGGCAAATCTTTTGAAATTATTAAAGTCGCCCATAATTATGAGGAACAGGACAAGCCTGTCATGATTTTTTCACCGGCGATCGACGACCGGAGCGGAGCTGACGTGGTCGGCTCCCGGGTGGGCTTCAGCAGGCCAGCCATATCGGTAGACGCAGGAACGAACATGTATGACATTGTAAAAACGAGGCTGGCGGATGTGACTTTGAAGCGAGTCTATTGTGTGCTTGTTGATGAAGCGCAGTTTTTG
Organism: Xylanibacillus composti; assembly: GCF_018403685.1. NCBI lineage: Bacteria > Bacillati > Bacillota > Bacilli > Caryophanales > Paenibacillaceae > Xylanibacillus > Xylanibacillus composti. Next base: position 85,564 of record NZ_BOVK01000001.1, on the reverse strand, counting down.
AGCAAGGCGCATGTGCTCCAGCTTACGCAAATTGTGGATGAGCTCGGTGTGCCGGTCATGGCGTTCGGCTTGAAGAACGATTTTCAGAATCAGCTCTTTGAGGGCAGTTACAATTTGCTGGTGTATGCGGACAAAATAGAAGAGATTAAGACCATTTGCTGGTACTGCGATCGCAAAGCGACCATGGTCATTCGCTTAAGGGATGGCGTGCCTGTGAATGAGGGAGAGCAAATTCAGATAGGCGGAAATGAAGACTACAAGCCGGTATGCCGCCGCTGCTATCATGCGTCATTTCAATAACAGGCAAGAGCCAAGCGTGCTGAGCTTCAGCGGGTTTGGTTCTTTTTTTTCAGCCAAAAATAATGAAATCAAGGCTTGTGTCCTTCTCAGTCCAGCAGATTCGGTCGTTCTGTGCCATTTGCTGGAGCTTACCCGGCAGTATGCTGCTTGCCCCCATGCAAGCTCAGGCTTATAGTGAAACCAATCAATCGTTGTCAGACTTCAACAGGATGGAAGTGAGTGCTAGTGCCATCATGGAAACGTACAATGTGGATCTTGTGGGCCGGTGTATTGCTGTGCAGCGCGAGCTATACGATGTCGGTGCCTTTTCTGCCGTTGTTCTTGTTCGATCTGGGTGTGCAGGCAGAGGCAGTGAATTTATGGGCGGGTATAGTGCATGCTTCGGCTTTTATGGTAGGCGCTTTCATGGCGCCGTTGTGGGGAGCGGTGGCGGATAAGTATGGGCGCAAGAAAATGGTCATTCGGGCGGGGTTGAGCCTTGCGATCATTTACGCGTTAATCGCGTTTGTGCGCAATCCATGGGAGCTGATTGTCGTGCGCATGCTGCACGGTCTGGTTGGCGGCTTTGTGCCGGCTTCGATGGCCATTGTAGCCAGCGTGGCGCCAGAGAACAAGATGGGCGCAAGCCTCGGCATCATGCAGGCGGGAACGATGACTGGCGGCATTCTCGGTCCGCTGTTCGGTTCCTTGCTTGCAACATGGTTCGGGCAGCGCATGTCCTTTCTAGTCGCAGGCGGTGTCATCTTTGTCGCCTCGCTGGCCGTTATCTTTTGGGTGAAAGAAGGAAAGCCTGCGGCGGCGCGCAGCAAGATGAAGATGCGCGAGCAGTTCCGCACAGCGCTGCATCATCGGCCGCTGTTGTCGATGTTATTGCTGCTGCTGACATTTCAGCTTGCCTTCAATATGATCCAGCCGCTCTTGACGTTGCACATTGCCAATATGAAGGGGAATGTGCAAGATGCTGTGCTGTCGTCCGGCCTGGTATTTGCGCTTATCGGGGCTGCCGGCATTATTGCGTCTCCCCTGTGGGGCAGAACTGGGGAACGGCGCGGATATCGGCCAACCTTGGTCATTTGTCTCGTTTGTGCAGGCATTATGCTGGGCATTCAATTTTTTATTGACCAATTGTGGCTGTTCGTCGCAGTACAGTTTGTGTTCGGCCTGTTTATGGCAGGGGTGGTGCCGATCGTGAATACGCTGGTGCTGCGCAGCATGGGAAAAGATTTTCAAGGCCGCTCACTAGGATTAACAGCCAGTGCGAACCAACTGGGCGGACTGGTTGGTCCGTTGGCGGGCGGTTTGCTCGGCTATTTCATGGACATTCATTGGATTTTCTTGACGGCGGGGCTCATTCTCATTGTGCAGGGGTACGCCGTGTATTCGAGCTGGAAGAAGAGGGCGGCGGATGAAGATGAACCGTTGTCTGCATCATAAGGCTTCTTCCATCGATTGCATGCCTTTCGAGGATAGGCGAGGCAGGCGATGCATGGTACACTGATTGGTGAAACGGAAATAGGGCATCAAGCGCATACCCAGACAAGGTATTGATCACAAAGGCAGGGAGGGCAAGCCTTACATATGAAGTGGATACATACGGCAGATTGGCACTTGGGAAAGCTTGTGCAGGGCGTGCATATGACCGAGGATCAGCGCTATGTGCTGGAACAGCTTCTGCAAGCAATTGTAGAAGAACGGCCCGATGCGGTCATTATCGCGGGCGATTTGTACGATCGCGCGGTTCCGCCTACCGAGGCTGTGGAGCTGCTAAGTGAGACTCTGCAACGCATCATCGTAGATTTGCATACACCTGTGTTGGCCATCGCGGGCAACCATGACAGTCCCGACCGTCTCGATTTCGCAGCGAAAATTATGGAACAGCGGGGACTGCATTTGGCAGGGCGCCTGCGCAGAGAACTGGAACCTGTAGTGCTGCATGATGAGGCGGGCGAGGTGCATTTTCATCTAATTCCTTATGCTGATCCGGCGCAAGCCCGGCATGTGCTGGACGATGATTCGATTCGCACGCATGATGATATGATGCGCGCGATTATTAGTCGCCTGGAAGAACGAATGAGCCGGCAAGCCCGCCATGTGCTGATCGGGCATGCCTTCGTTACGCCGCATGGCGAACCGCAGGATAATACCAGCGATTCCGAGAGACCGCTGGCCATCGGAGGAGCGGAGCATGTGCGGGCGGAATGGTTCCGTCCCTTTCACTATGTAGCTTTAGGCCATCTGCACCAAGCCCATTATGTGGGGAGCGAAACAATTCGCTATGCGGGCTCGCCGCTCAAATATTCGATTTCCGAGGAGAATCATCGCAAGGGCTTCTACGTGGTGGAAATGGACGCAAGCGGGGGCATACAGGTGGACAAACGACTGTTCTCCCCATTGCGCGATATGCGCAGGGTTAAAGCGACGATGGAAGAGCTGTTGACCCACCCGGTAAACGAAGACTACGTTTTTGTTACGTTGCTCAATGAGCATCCCGTGCTGTATCCGATGGAGAAGGTCCGGACGGTGTATCCGAATGCGCTGCATGTGGAGAGAAGACCGCCGGCGGCCGTTGCCGCGGATTCGCAAGAAAGCGAGCTGCCGCGTGCAAGAAGGGAAGCGGATCCTGCCGCTTTGTTTGCTGCATTTTACGAGGAAGTGCAAGGACGTCCGCCGGGAGAAGCCCAACAGGCACTGCTGATCGAAACATGGAACGAACTGCTGCGCGCGGAAGGAGATGGCGCATGAGACCGATTGAATTGATATTGACGGCGTTCGGTCCTTATCGCGATAAAGAGTGCATTGACTTTCGCAAGCTCGGAAATCATCGATTGTTCGTCATCAGCGGCAATACCGGGGCAGGCAAAACAACGATTTTCGATGCGATCAGCTTTGCGCTGTACGGCTCCGCAAGCGGTGAGGATCGTGCGGATGCCCGCATGCTGCGCAGCGATTTTGCTCCGGAAGATGTACATACATCCGTGAACTTCACGTTTGCCGCGGGCAGCCGCACTTACCGGGTTTTCCGCCAGATGGGGCATCGCAAGGGCAGCAACAAGAGCGAAACGGGGAGCAAGATCGAGCTGTATGAAATTGACGGGGAGAAGGAAACGCCGTGTGTGGATCGCTTCACAATTAGTGATGTGAATGCCAAGCTGGAGTCGCTTGTAGGACTGTCCAAGGAGCAATTCAGCCAGATCGTGATGCTGCCGCAGGGCGAATTCCGCAAGCTGCTGACGTCGGATACAGAGAACAAGGAAGAGATTTTGCGCCGCATATTCCGGACAAGCCTGTACCAGAGGCTGGAGGAACGCTTTCAGCAAATGGTCCGCGAGCGGAAAGAACAGCAGAAGGAAGTACATATGGCTTTGCAGCTGCAGCTGGCTCAAGCGGGCGAGGTGCTGCCGCAGCGGCAGGACAGTCTGCTGGCGCAAGTTTGGCTGCAGCCCGATAGAAATGCGCAGCAAGTGACGGCTGCCTTGGAGGAAGAAGCCGCATATTATGAAGCTTTGGAGGAGCGTTCACGAACAGCGAAGGAGGCGCTGGCTTCGCAGCTGCAGCTTCAGGAAGCGGAGCTGCGCGACAGCATGCTCCTGAACAATCGCCTGGATGAATTGGAGTCACTGAGGGAGAAACTCGCTGTGCTGGATGGGCAGAAGGCAGACATCGAGCATACGGAGCAGCAGTGGCGGTTGGCTGAACAAGCAGCGAAGATCGAGCCTTTTGAGGAGCAAACAAGAAGGGCGGATCAGCTCCGCAAGGCGAAACAGCAGGAGTGCGCAGAGCAGGAACAAGCACGCTTGTATTTGCAGAAACAGCTTGAAGAAGCGCGTACCCGCTACCTGGAAGAAGAGGCGCGGGAGGATGAGCGGAAAGCCGCTGAAGCACGCTTGCGGCAGCTGCAGGAGTGGGTGCCTGCCGTGCAAGAATTGGCAGTGAGGAAAAGAGAAGTGCAGGCGCTGGAGGAGCAGCTGACGCAGGCCCATGCAGCGATAGAGGATTCGGAACACAAGCTTGCGGAACTGCGCAGTGAGAAGCAAGCCGCAGCGGATCAGCTTAAATTGCTCGATCATGTGCTGGCTGCCTTGCCCGAGAAGCTGGCCGCTTTGGAGCGCATGCGCCACAAGGCGCGATTGCTGAAGGAACTGATCCGGCTCGAGGAGCAAATGAGCGAATTTGCAGAAGCGGAGAAGAAGCTGCAGCAGCAATTGGCGGCGGCCAAGGAAGAGCATGATCGGCTGGAAACAGGCTGGATCGAAGGTCAGGCCGGTTTGCTGGCTGCGCATCTGCACGACGGCGAGCCGTGCCCGGTATGCGGGAGCAAGATGCATCCGATGAAAGCGGATGCGCAGCAATCAGTCCCATCACGAGAAGCGCTGCAGAAGGCGAAGGAAGAGCTGACTGCTGTAGAGCAGGTGTTCGCAACAGCCAAGGCTGAAGCAGCCGCAGCACAATCCGGTTGGCGCAGCAAGGAAATGGATAGGCTGGAATATGGAATACAGCCGCGAGACCTTGCACTGCAAATGGCTGAATTGGAGGCTGAAGGCAAGAACTTGCGTGCGGAAACGGAAACGTTGAAAGCACAAGCTGCGCATCGCGATGAGCAGAGAAGCCGGATGGAAAAGCTGGAGGCCGAATTGGACAAGCAGCAGCAGCGGAGAGAACAGCAGCAGCAGCGGTATCATGCGCTGCAGATGGAGCTCGGCTCCAAGCAATCGTTGCTGCAAAGCGAGCTGGCTCGCATTCCGGCGGAGCTTCAATCGCCTGAGCATCTGCAGGCTCAAATACAAGATCAAGAGCGCGTATGCGGTGAGTTGGCGCGCGCCTGGAAGCAAGCGCAATTATTGCGCGAACAGCTTGAAACGCAGCATGCTGCGCAAGAAGCCAGCGTTATCCAGCTTCGCAGACAAGCGGAAGACGCGGACATAGCATGGCGGGATGCGGAAGCACGCTTCCAGGCTGAGCTTGTCAAGGCCGGGTTTGCTGATGAAAGCTCCTATACGCAAGTCAAGCTTCCGGAGGAAAATCGCAAGGCTTTGCGACAGCGGCTGGATCAATTTGCCGAAACCTATGCAACACTACGCGCACAACGGGATTCGCTTCAGCAGGAACTGGGCGATCGGCAGGCGGTTGATATAAGCGGAATACAGCAAGCGATAGTCCGTACAAAGGAAGAATTGGAGCAGGCGCTGTCTGCGGTCCAGCAAGCTGCAAGGCATAAGGCAGATGCAGACAGAATTCGTACAGCGATTGGACAGAAGGCCATTCAATTGAAGGAAGTCGAATCAGACTTGGAGCAGGTGATGGATATCCACAATATGCTGAAGGGCGACAATGCATGGAAAATGTCGTTCGAGCGGTATATCCTCATTGAATATTTGGAGCAGATTTTGCATGCGGCGAATCTCAGACTCCAGCAGCTGTCGAATGGGCAGTTTTTGCTGCAGCGCAGCGGCAGATTAGAGGCAAGAGGGCGGCAGAGCGGTCTTGGCCTGGATGTGTTTGATGCGTATACCGGCCAAAATCGCGATGTCAAAACATTATCAGGCGGCGAAAAATTTCATGCCTCGCTCAGTCTGGCCCTGGGTATGACTGACGTGATTCAGGCAGCTCAAGGCGGCATCTCTATTGAAATGATGCTCATTGACGAGGGATTCGGGTCACTGGACGAAGATTCTTTGAACAAGGCGATCGCGGCGCTTGCGGATTTGCAGCGCTCCGGACGAATGATTGGCGTGATCTCCCATGTGACCGAATTGAAACAAGCTTTCCCTGCCGTGCTGGAGGTCGTGAAGACACGGGAAGGATGCAGCCGTACGACATTTTTAATCAAATAAGCGCGATTCATTGATTGGCTGTCTGATTTCTAGTAGTATAGTTTTAGACAGATAAACCCTGTTCATTATTTCGAACAAATAGCAAAAATTAGGACTAGGAGGCCAACGAACGATGAAAGTAGGATTTATCGGATTAGGCAACATGGGGTTGCCGATGGCGCTGAACCTGCATAAGGCAGGTTTTGAGACTTACGGTAAGAATCGCAGTGAGGGCAAGGAGAAGAAGTTTGCAGAGCAAGGCGGCAACATTGGACTGTCCATCTCCGAACTGGCTGCCCAAATGGATGTCGTCATCACTTGCTTGCCGATGCCTGCTGATGTAGAAGGCGTCTATACAGGCGCTGACGGCTTGCTGGCATCTGCGAAGAAGGGGCTTATATTAATCGATTGCAGCACGGTATCCCCCGGATTGAATCAGCAGCTCTTTGCCCAAGCCGAGCAGGCGGGCGTTTCATTCCTTGATGCGCCAGTAAGCGGCGGCACGACCGGAGCGGAAGCAGGCACATTGAGCATTATGGTCGGAGGCAAGGAAGAAGTATTCAATAAGGTGAAGCCTGTTCTTGAGGCAATGGGCAAAAACATTACATTCGTCGGTCCATCGGGCAGCGGTTCGGCGGCCAAGCTGATCAATCAGCTGATGGTCGGCATTCACACACAAGCAGTCAGCGAAGCCTATGCGCTAAGCAAAAGCTTCGGCCTCGACTCCGACATGCTGTTCAACATTTTGACGAACAGTTTCGCGCAAAGCCGAATCATGGATCGTCACTATCCGGACTTTATTGCGAAGGAATCTTATGAGCCCGGCTTTGCTTTGAAGCTGCTGACCAAGGATATGAATCTTGTAGCCGGCATGGCAGAGGAATGCAAGGTGAATTTGACAGCAGGAAGCTCCGTACGCGAATTGCTGAATCGCGCGGTTGCAGATGGCTATGGCGATCTGGACATGTCCGGCGCATACAAATATCAGCTGGCTAATGACGAGAAGCAAAAATGATCATTCACCCTAGACAGCGGAGGCGATAGCATGACCTGGTGGAAACGCAACAACTTGCGGATGATTCAGAACAATCTGCGGGAATCCGACGCAAACCTAGATGTGGATGCGCTAATCAGGCAGCTGAAGGCGATGTCGGTGAATGTGCTTATGATGAACGCTGGCGGGATTGTCGCTTTTTACCCTACTGAGCTGGAATACACGTACCGGGCTGCCGGTCAGCAGAAAGACTTGTTGGGGGAAGCCATAGAGAAGGCGCACGCGAATGGCATGAAGTTCATTGCGCGCTTTGACTTCAGCAAGGCGCATGAATCCGTATTTGCAAAACGGCCGGAGTGGTTTTACAGGACGAGAGCCGGGGAAGCCGTTAATTACCACGGCATTGTCCACACTTGCGTGAACAGCGAGTATCAGCGGGAATATTCATTGAAGATGATTGACGAGGTTATCTCCCGTTATGATGTGGACGGAATCTTCTTCAACATGTTCGGTTACCAAACCCGCGATTACAGCGGGAAGGAATATGGCATCTGCTGCTGTGACAATTGCAAATCGAGATTCATGGACATGTATGGGCTTGACCTTCCCGAGACGGCAAGTCTGGAGGACCCTGTCTACCGGAAGTACAAGGAGTTCCAGCAGGTGACGACCCGCATGATGCTGGACAGCATTCATGATTTCGTGAAGAGCAAGCGTCCGGACATCGCGATCTCGACTTACAACGAACATAAAGTAGACATTGTGCGCAAGGAATCCAATACGGAAATCACGCGCCCGCATCCAGTCTGGTTGTACTCCTCATCCGAGAATGTCAAGTCACTGGAGGACTCCTGGGAGGATAAGCTGGTTAGCAACTGCAGCATCAATGCGATCGGTCTTGTTCACCGCTTCACCGGCGTTTCCAAGCATGAAGTCAACATCAGGCTGAAGGAAAGTCTGGCGAGCGGCTCTGGCCTCGACTTCTGTATTATCGGCGTGTTCGAGGATTATCCGGATCGAGAGAATCTGCAGACGGTTGCGGATATCTTCCGTTACCATCAGGAGAATGAGGAGTATTACGGCAGATTCCTGTCCATGGCCGATGTGGCGCTAGTGAAGCCGGGCATGCCTTCGCAGAAGGACACGAAGGAATACTTGGGACTATTCAAGATGCTGAAGGAGAATCACATTCAGTTCGATGTCATTCATCAGCACACGCTGGTTCACCATCAAGAAAAACTCGCCCGCTTCAAGGCGGTGATCATTCCCGATATCGCCCAATTCACAGACGAAGAGCTCGTTATGCTGGAAGAGGCGGCGAAGCAGGGCGTCAGCTTGCTTAGCACCGGATTGTCCTTCACGTTCAATGAAGCGAACCGCAGCTTTGTCGAGCGTGTATTTGGCGGGAAGCTTGAGAGCCTGCATGACGTCAAGCAGGAGGCTTCTTATTTCTATACATCGGACAAAACGGTGTTCAGGCATTTCCCTGAGCGCGATTGGGTCATAATCGACGGTCCGTTCTACCATGTCCGCTTCGACGACCAGACTGCAGGTTTGCTCCCGTGGGTAGAACCGTCTACCTTCGGCCCTCCCGAACGGGCGTTCGGACATCGCGTATCGCAGGAATGGTTCGGCGCTGGCATGAGGAAACAAGGGGCCATGCAAACCGTGTACATGCCATGGAAACCCGCATCCCTGTATTACCAGCACGGGTACAGCGATCACAAGTTTGCCGTGCTCGACTTGCTCTATCATCTGGTTGGCGATGCGTGGACGCTTACAACGAATGCTCCGCAGCAGGTAGAGGTGTTTTTCAACAAGCTGGACGACTGCACTTATATGCTGCATCTATTGAACTTGTCCGGCTTCAACGGCGTCAGCTACAGCGAACCGCTGCCGATTCATGATTTGACGGTGACGTTGCCTGGTATCGGCCCGATTTCCCAAGCCCGCAATCTGGTCGATTCACAGCAGGCCCCATCTTCAGTCTCCATCACCGGGAACGCGACCGTGAAGGTTTCGGTGCTTGAGGATTTCGCGGCAATCGTATTGCGTGTATGATAAGGAAATGTAGCATAGATAACTCCTTGGATCGCTGATCCATGGAGTTTTTTTTGTCTTATTCGTTGCGCCAGGTCAAGCCTTTCAATAACGGCATCGGGAATGAACGGACGGAGCAGGTTTTTTTTCAAGGATGTGGATCAAAGCGATCCCCTGTATGAGAAAGTAGTGCAGCTCCACAAGCAGGGAAGCGTCATCGGCTGCGAGGACAATACGCTCAGGCTCGAAGAGCCATTGACGAGACAAGATCTAATGTTATTATGGGGATGGTATGTCGGCAATGAGAATGTCCTGCGCGATGACGTCCCAGCGCTGATGGACATGCAGATGAAAGAGTTTCTAGATTATAATGAAGTGGAAGACAAATACAAGAGCGCTTTGAATCAGTTCCGAAGCAGCGAGGATCACTTCAAGCATGTCTTCGGTCAAGCCCCCTATCTCAACATGGCTGCGGTCGTTACGCGAGGGGAAGCAGCTTTGCTGCTTGTACGCATGGATCAAGAGGAGAGTCAAGACAAAGCCAGCGAAGCTGCACGAACTGCCGCAACAGGAAGTGACCCGGCCCTAAGCTGCGGCTTGGGTAATCATGGGGGCGGAATAAGCTGCAATGAGGCGAGAGGGGGAAAAAGATCGTGCCGCTTGTGTTTGTTTATGGTACTTTAAGAGAGGGAGAGGCGAACTTTGGCTTCATGCGTCGTGCGCGTTGTGTCGCTCGCAAGGCGTGGATTCACGGCCAACTCATTGACACTGGAGAAGGCTATCCCGGTTTGATCCGAACGCACACCTCCGTTCCGGTTGACCAGCCGCCGCAAGTAGTTGGCGAGGTGTATGAAGTTTCCTTAAGCCTGTTGGCCTGGCTAGACAGACTGGAGCGTTTTATCGAGCCCGGTCATCCGGATAATGTGTATGAACGAATCGAAACAACCGTGAAGGCAGACACGCAAACCCTTAAAGCCTGGGTCTATGAATATGTGACGGATATACCGGAGAGTGAACGGTTCTTCGATTGGATAGCATACCGCAAACGACGAAACAACGCAGATTAATTACTGTTGAGCGGGAGGAAGCAGAATGGAATTGAAATGGGATGGACACACGCACACTCGTTTCTGTTATCATGGCAGTGATGCAAGTTCAGAAGCGTATATCGACCGGGCGATAGAGCTTGGCTTTCAGCGGTATACGTTGAGTGAGCATCCTCCATTGCCGGCGCGGTGGGTGGAAGAGGAGAGCCTGTACCGGGAACTCGCCATGCCCCGGGAGGAACTCGCCGACTACATCCAGTACGCGAAGCGAATGAAACGAATCTACGAGGGACGCATCGAAATCACCGTAGGTCTGGAGCTGGATCACTTGCCAGGACGAACGGATTATACGGAAAGCCTCTTTGCCGATTGGCAGCATGAATTGGAAGATGTGGTGTATTCTGTTCATTATTTGCCGGGGGCGGGCGGTGCTATGAGGTGTGTGGATTTCACTCCGGACTATTTCCGTGAGCATCTCTTGTCATATTATGGGACGATGGACAAGCTTGTGGAGGAGTATTACGATCATGTGGAAGCGGCCATCGAATGGGTCTCGCGCCTGCCTGTCCGCTCCAGGATCGGACACATAAACCTGATCGAGAAGTTCGCCGCCGTGCTGCCTGAAGCCGATCAGGCGCTGATTCGGCGCAGGCAGGAACGACTGGTGCCGCTGCTTGTCCGCACAGGCGTAGGCGTAGATGTGAATACGGCAGGCATGCGCGTGGCCACCTGCGGCAAGCCGTATGTGCCGGAATGGATGATTGCCGCCTGCCGTCAGGCAGGCGTGCCGTGCATATTCGGTTCGGACGCGCATAAGCCTGAGCATGTGGGCACAGGCTGGGATTGGTTCGAACAGCTCGGCAAGAGCAGCAGGTAGGCAAAAGCGGGGGGATCAAGCCGCCTGATTCATCCCGCCGAAGCGCTGCCAGATTCCGATTCATGATCCGGCGATTTGTCGCGGAAATGCCTCCATATGATGAAGAACCCTGTTGTACCCACTGCCGCCATGACAGCGGAAATGACATACATGCGTTCGGCGCCCAGCTGGTCATAGACCCAGCCGCCGAGCAATCCGCTGACGATGCCGGAAATCCCCATCCAGCACAGGCCGTAGATGGCCTGCCCCGTATTGCGCACAGACTTCGGCACCAGGAAATTGCATATCTGCGTGCCGGTATAGAAGGTAATCCCGAACGTAAAGCCGTGCAGCAGCTGAATCCATACGACATGATACGGTGATACCGCTATGCCCATGAGAATCCAACGAACCGTATACAGCGCACAGACTGCTGCCATTAGCCCGAACATGGCGCGCTCTGTAAGCTTCAGATACTTGTCAAGTATCAGGAACAGCGGCACTTCCAGGGCAGCGGCAATAAACCAGGACCAGCCGACCATAACTTCATTCCCGCCCATACCGCTAATATAAACGGAGATGAATATGGAGTTCATGCGATTAGGCGTGTTGATGATGATGGAAAGCAGAAGGAAACAGACAAACAAGCCGCTGGTCATCAGCTTTCTGAAATCTTCCCTTGGGAACGTTGTTTTTTTGCCCTGCTTGGCTTGATTCGGCAGCCCGAAGCTGAGGAACAGGGTCAGCACGACAAAGCTTCCATATAGAAACCCCAGATTGTCAATGCCGAAATAAGCAATTACGGGACTGGACACAAGCGCCATGACTGCAAAGCCCACCGAGCCCCATAACCGGAATGTGCCGAATTGATAAGGCGTGTTCTCAATCGCATAGAGCGTCAGGCTGTTCGAGATCGGATTCAAGGCTGTCTGAAAAAAATAAAACAGCAGCATTAAGGAAAAGACAATCGAAAACTGGTTCGATTGAAAGTACATCTGACTGGTCGCAATGTTGCAAATGAGCATGATGATCAAAATCAACCGCGGATTTTGCGTGCGGTCGCTCCAATATCCCCAGAACGGATTAGCGAGCAGAGAGATTAGCGGACCAACTGACATCAAAATGCCGATCTGCATGCTCTGGAAGCCTGCATCTTGAAAATATAAGGGCAGGTATGGGTTTAACATCGACCAGGAGCCATACATAAAAAAATTAAAGTATTTCAATTGGGTCAAAGGATCAAGTCTGGTTAGTCGCCTCATCATTTACAATCCCTTTACATTGAAATAACCCAATTGTAACATAGACCGGCAGGTGCCGAACTTGTTTGAGCGGAACTTCTTAAAAAATCCGACACAATCCCATGATAATTTGATCAGGAGCGATATTCCTTGGCGAATGCAGAGGGAGACATGCCCGTCAGCTTCTTGAACACCCGGTGAAAGTAAAATGGATCGCTATACCCCAAATACTCGGCAACTTCCCCGACAGTTCGTTCTGTATTCAACAGCATTTCTCTCGCTTCCCCGATTCGAACGGCTTGCTGATAGGCAATCGGCGATTGACCGGTAATTTCTTTGAATACCGTGCTAATGTAGTTCGGTGTTCGTCCGGTAAGATTGGCCAAATCAGACATCCTTATCGTCTTTCGGTAATGCTTCAGGATGTAATCGCGTACTTCATTCGTCAGCGAAAGCTGGCGGGAGGATACCCAATCTGTGTCTGCCTCCCGATTGTAAAGGCTGAGCATCTCCATCATGATACCGTGACAGACTGCCTCATAATAAGGCTGCTTGCTCATCCACTGCTGGTTCAATTGAGCGAATCGCTGCTTCAAGTATGCGGCGTGATGGACGTGAACTTTGCGATGCTGTTTCTGTTCAAGAAGCGGAATGATTTCGTCAGCGGAATCATATTGGAAATGTGCCACATACCGATGATGGTAATCGATCGCTTTTCCGCTGCGCAGCGCGCCTTGCGGGATGAACAGCACGTCATCCTTTTGCAGGAGAACCCGTTCGCCGTTCACCCTATATTCGAGCTCCCCGGAAGTCAGAAATAAAAAGATATTGTACGGTGTCGGCGCTTCTTGCAGCTGCCAGTGAATGTCATAGTCATGAGAATATGCGGAATGGAGCGTTATCACGGAATCTCACCTCTGATCATGGTTTGCTTCCTAAAGTATATCGTAGAATGTTACAGGTGTCATAGGTTCATCTATGGTTTTTATGCGATTGAACCCTTATGCTAATTAAGAATAATCCATATGTATAGGGGGAGTTGGCTTGAGTACGGAAGAACGCCTGGCCTTTTGGAAGCGGCCATTTCGTTTGTTTCAGCCCAATTTGCGCAAAATCGATGCCAAAAACATGAAGGTAGAGGAACTGGTTGATCAGGCGGCATCGTTCGGCGCTAATGTCATGCTGATTAACGGCGGGGGAATCGTTGCCTGGTATCCGACTGACCATCCTTATCAGACAGTGAATGAATATATGGACTTTGATTACTTGGGAGAAGTGCTGCAGGCGGCGCACGCGAGAGGCATGAAGGTGCTGGTCCGCATGGACGTAAGCAAGAGCTTTCCCAGAGTGCTGGAGGAGCATCCGGATTGGTTCAGACGCACCCGTGACGGGGAAGTGCCAACTCATTGGGACATGCTGCAGACCTGCCCTAGCGGTCCATACTGGGAAGAGTACAACTTCAAGGTAGTCGGCGAGCTGCTTGAACGCTACGAGATAGACGGGATTTTCTATAACGCCTACAACTATAATCGCTGCTACTGTCAACGCTGCAAACAGAAGTTCTTGCAAGCGACAGGCTATGAGATCCCGGAGAATGAAAACTGGGATGATCCCGCTTGGCGTGCTTTTGTCCAATATCGATATGCACAACTGTCCGATTACACCAGACGCTTAAGTGCCTTCATTGCCGAACAATCTCCGGGAACCGTACTCACGATCGATACTCGCTTGACGGATGACGAGCATGCCGGGATTCGGGAGGCTGGTTGGCATGAGGCAGAGATGGCCAAGCATACCGCATGCATTACAGCGGAAGCCTTTAACTTTCTGGATCGGCCGTTTCCGCGATGGATTTATTGGGCTGGGGAGGAAGTCAAGCTTGGCAGCCATTTCAGCCATACAGCCATTATTCTCAGTCACTCGAAAACGATCTTTCACCGTAGAGCGGCTCAGCCACCTGCGCAAATCGGATACGATCTGATTCAAATCGCAGCCAACGGCGGGTCGCCCGCTATTGCTTTCAGCGGCGATTCGCAGCAGCATGACAGGAAGGCCCTGGAAAGCATACGACATGTGATGACTTTTCTGGCTGACCATGCGCAGGAATATGAGCAGATGAAGCCAATAGCCCAGGTGGCCGTTGTTTATTCCAAGCGCACCGTCGATTATTACGGGCGAGAGCGTTCCAGCGAGCGCTGGCAGCATCATTATCGCGGGATGTACGAGATGATGGTCGAAAATCATACGCCATTCACCGTGTTGCATGAAGCGAGGCTGACGGAGGAGGATTTAACTCGCTATGCATGCATTGCCCTGCCGAACATAGCCATTCTTAGCGACGAAGCGGCAGCTGAGCTGGATCGGTATGTGGAGGGCGGCGGCCGCCTGATCGTCACAGGCGAAACGGGATTCTATGACCAGGACGGATACCCGCGCAAGGAGGGAAACATACTTCGCTGCCTGTCCGGGTTTGCGTTGGCATCCCCGCCAGTTAAGGGCACCTACTGGACGATTGAGCAAGCCGACTTATTCAGTGAGCTGCAGGATACGGATTTGCTGATGGGATATGGAGATTTGGTAGCTGTACCGACAGCGGCATCGACTTCCCATACAGAAGATTTGGCCATTGTACCGCCACTGACTAACACGACACCTGAATTTTCATACTGGGAAACGACCGGGGAGCACAAAGGCTTGCACCTACTCCGCCACGGTCAGGGAGGCGTTGCTTATTTGCCGTGGGCGATCGACAAAGGCTACTACGAGATGGGCATCGATGAGTACCGCTCGGTGATAGACAGCCTCATTCGTGATGCTATAGGGGAGTTGCTTATGGATACAGATGCTCCTCGTTCGGTAGAGGTGACGATTGCCCGGCGGGAAGCAGGAGGCTTCTTGATCCATTTGCTCAATGCTACGGGGCGCGTGGGAGGAAAGCCGCTTACCGAGACCATTCCTTTGCATCTCATTCGTCTTCGGATTCGGGGGAGTTGGCAGGAAGCTATTGCCTTGCATGGTGCAGAACGAATAACGCTGGAGCAAAAAGGAGCATATACAGAGCTTGTCATTCCGAAGCTAAACTTGTTCGAAGCCATCGTGTTGCAATAATGTTCGGACAGCCGGAGTCTTGGATATCCAGGGCCCCGGCTTTTGTGTGCATCACTTGCATATGGATCGTATTGGGGAAGGGAAACGGAGATTCGCCTGCAGCTTATAAAAGCAGAGGATGTCGAAATTCCTGCATTTTGATATAATGGGTGAAAAAAAGATGGAAGGGCTATTACATGGCATTCGGTGTAAGCAGAGAAGAGCTTGAGGCATGGAAACGAAAAGTGCTTGCAGGGGAAATTGCATTCCTGACGCATTATTGGTATGAAACTCGCTTCCCTGAATTCCGCACCATCACGAAGGTCGGCTGTGCAAACCTGCAGAAGCTCAAGGCGTGGTGCGAATCCCATCACTTGAATCCGCGATACATCCATTATCGTGATCGATACCCGCATTTTGATCTAATCGGTTCCCGGCAAAAGGAGATATTGCTGGAGGAGGGGCATAGGGATCAGGTAGAACGGTTCCAGCTGCAATAGAGCATCGCGACACTTCACACATGATTTGGAATTGTCAGAAAACAAATTTATGATATGATAGGAGAATAACAAATAAAATGGAGTGAGCTCTACTGCCGATTGGAAAGGGCGATGTCATTTGATAGAGAGGGAACTGAAATCACTGTTGACGAAGGAGGAGTATGATAATTTATGCCGGCATCCTCTCCTTGCCGGAATGAAGACTATCTCCCACATACAGATGAATTATTATTATGACACGGCTGATTTATCACTCAAGGAGCAGGACATTACGCTGCGAGTTCGACAGTTTGAGGACAGCTTGACGCTCGAAATTAAGCAACCGGTGGAAGAGACACATGCATACAAGGCGAAGAAAGAATGGCGTTTTCCGCTTGAATCATTGCCATCGTATATTGATTTGGGCCATCACTTCCCTTCATTGGACGGGCATAGAGCCATGCTTACCTTTCCATTATTGACCGAGAGAAGAAGCTGCCATGTCAGCGATCACATTCGCATAGATTTGGACAAGAGCAGCTACCTGGGAAACATCGATTACGAGATAGAAATTGAGTTTGACGAGAACGGTGACAGCGAGGCTGCCGACTGGTTTCATCAATTGCTCCCGGGTAAGCGCTTACAGAAAGCAGATGGAAAGAAGACCCGTTTTTTTCGTGCATATCTTCAAACGTTTCAGGGTCGAAAAGGGCTTTCGCTGAACGAATTTGACCTTTAGAGCTGCTGAGGGTACAGGAAGGAACTTTTATGTACCGTGAGGATGTCGGTTTCCTGATCTTTTCGACAGAAGGGACGTGAATACCAGCACGAGTACTTGAGTTTAAGGAAAATTAAATCAGGAAGTGGAATGGAGGTACGCATGATAAAGGTATTGTTAGCAGACCATCAGCGAATTGTTTGCGAAGGAATTCGGCATATCCTGGAAAGCGACAAGCAAATTCAAGTGGCCGGATATGCCAAGGATGCAGATGAAGTGCTTCGCATGTGCGAACGTGTCAAGCCTGACATCGTAATAATGGACAACAATTTGCCGGGCATGAAAGAGCTGGATTGCGTATCGGGCATTCGCAGTTCCTATTCCGGCATCCGTATTGTCATCTTGACTGATAGCAAGTCGCAAAACCATGTGCTGACGGCATTAAAAAATGGGACAGACGGCTATATCTTAAAGGATGTACAGTCAGAAGAATTGATTCTGGCGGTTAAGATTGCGGCCAAAGGCTTGACTGTTATTCACAAGGATGTGTTGTCCAGCATCACGGACCAAGTACACCAGCTTCATGCCATGGCACATCAGCCCGACCTGAATATCTCTTTGTCTGAAAGGGAGATGAGGGTGATTCAGCTGATTGTAGAAGGCAAGGAAAATCGTGAGATAGCAAAATGTTTATATATGTCGGAAGGGACGGTGAAAAATACGGTAACGGGGATCTTGAGAAAATTGAACCTTCGTTCACGCATCCAGTTAGTAGTATTTGCCGTACAGCATCAATTAGTTCAAATACCGCAGCCTAGTTTGTAAGCACCATAACGATCAGTGACTTTTGGTCAATAAAGTTATCCGTTATTCCTAATTATCGAATGTCGAATATGACACTTGGACAATAAGTGATGACTTATGACATCTAGTCTGGGCGGAGTTTGATCGTGTACGCTAAATGTACATTTCGTAAAGAGTTGCCGAAAGATGTCGGACTATTTGTAACATTTGCACTTATTTTGACATATCAGCTGTCTGGTGTCAGATGTATTTCGTATTTAGGTGGTGTGCGGCTGCCTATTCACAATTGGGGGGTGAAGGACTAATGGATGAGATTCGCAAGCAAATTTCAGAAATTGTCGCTACTGTGTTTCGCCTGTCGCCTGAGCAAGTATTTGCCATGCCGGGAGACGACTCGCTGGCGAAAATCGGCATGGACTCGATTAGCTGCATGGATGTAGTCGTTCAGATCGAAGAGGCGTTCGGCGTTGATTTCTACGACGAGGAATTGTTATTAGACAACTTGAACTCCGTGGACAAGCTTTGCGGGATAGTTCGGAAGAAACTGGAGCCTTCTTTGACCTAGAGCCCCCAGGTGCAGCGAACGGGAGGGAATTCGTATATTTTTTCATTCAGATTGTACAGAGCGGATTCACGAACATCCATCGGTCCCTGAAGTCAGGGACTGATTCTATCTGTTCTTCCGTGGAATCGATTTCAGGCATCTGTTCCAGCGAATCTGTGAGCGGGGCGCAGTGTTCCCTTATCTGCTGGATGTGAAGCGCTTACAACAATGCGAGCGGACGACAGACGATTTACAAGATGATTACTTATACAAATAACGATCGGAAACAGCCAATCTCACAGCACCAAAATGGAAACGAAGGGGACAGAAAAAAGTGGGATTGGCCAAATTTGTTTGACGCTGAAGGGAAGATGATGAATGGGCAGACAGATTGTGAAGGATGTCCCCCGATACTATGAGACTTATGTAAACGACTGCTTTGCAACGGCTTACGGCGCGCTCCTGCAGCATTTGGACTTGAATCCACAGCTGATCTTGGCAGATTATATGAGCTTCATGTTTGATGAGGAGAGCGGATTTATCGGGATAAATTTTCTATATCGCTACTCGGCTTCCGTTGAGTTTTCGGAGGAGGAGTTGAATTCCTCATTGGCAGCGGTTTATTTCCCGGCTACGTCTCTGTACGAGGGTAATGAAAGCGAGGAAGTGCCGGTGCAGCATGCCGATAAACTGATTTTCCGAATGTATGTTCATGATGATCCTCGTACTGCCGAACGGCGCTTGCGGGAAATCATAGATGAGGGACGACCCGTGGCGGTTTTTGTTGATCTTTATCACATGCATTATCACCAGGCGTACCAGCACGAACATGGCTTGCATGCCGTTGTGATAACCGGCTATGACGAAGAAGCTGAGCAATACTATATGTTTGACAAATACTTGATGACCAATTGCGATTTCGATGGCGCCATTTCCATGAACGAAGTCAGAAATGGACGGGTATCCGATTGTCCCATGTCTAATCCGATCGTCGGTGACTATCATCGAAGTATCCGACACCTGTGGGTCGAAATACAGGGGGAACGAACGTTTTCTATTACGGATGAGTTGTTGGCTTCTGTTCTGATGGAAAGCAGAAGAAGAATGCTGGGCGAAGTGAAGGTGCATGGCCAAACCTGCGGTTTTCCAGCTATGCATGCCTTCCGAAAGTATTTGCTTCAGTTAGATTTATCGAATATGGATGAACGCACGACTTATCTGTTCCGCAGCTATTACTGTCAGGCATTGAAGCAGATTGCGAGACAGAGAAGGCGATTCGCCGCATTTATTTCAGAAATTCCAGACAGCTTGGTGAATGGCATGGCCAAGAGTGTTTGTGAAGAACTCAACGAGGTGTCCAAGAATTGGGATATCACGGCTAATCTTGCGCTTAAGCTGGCTGCTTCCAAGAGACTGAGTCTCATAGCCGATATGGTGAAACGGCTCGAGCTGCTGGAAGAAATGGAACGGGGTATCGTGGACAAAATCGGGAAACCGGCTGGCGTTATCATGTAGAAAGGGACTATTTCCAAGCGGGGTTTACGGGATGAACTCGTGGTGAGATGCTTGAAATAGCGAGTAAAGGTGAGGTCGATGAAAAAAGATGAATACTTCCTAAACAAGCATAATGGCGTGCTGATTGTGGTGGAAGGGATTAGCGGCTCGGGCAAAAGCGTAGGAATTCGCACACTGTTGAACGATTTACATGGGGCTGGCGTACCGGTTGTGTCATACGAATGGAATGCGATCCCTTTTCTTCGGAAACTAACTGCGCGAATAGATCGACTCGGACTGTTGGGTACGAATATGTTCAGTGTGCTGCAGTGGGTTGGATTTCTCTATGATTATTTCACAATAATCAGGCCTCACCTGAAGAACCGGCGGGTTATTGTAGCAGACCGGTATTTTTACACCGGATTGACGCGGGATGCAGCCAATGGGGCGTGGAGATGGCCTGGTCGATTCATATGCCGATGGCTGAGACAACCCGATTGGCTTTTTTATTGCGAGACGGATGCAGCTGTTTGTTATGAACGCATACAGCAACGAGGCAAGCCGTTATTCCACAAGAACAAACGCATTCTTCGGGACACAAGCGGACGCAACAAGGACTTCATGTACCTGGAACTGATGCACAGAGAATATGCGGATATGTTGAAGGAAATTGCCAAAGGAACGGTCAATGTTGTGACCATAGGCAAACTTCCGCCTTCTCTCAGCGATTCGCTGGTACAGTATATCTATTTGAAGCTGGGTAAAACAAATGTGCCGGAACTTGAAACAGCCTGCGACGAAAGGGAGAACGATGATGAATTGGCAGAAGCAACTGGAAACTTTAATGAAGAAAACCATCTCTCCGATCGTCATGTCAGGGGAGGAACCCATAGCATTAAATCGATGGCTGATTAAGAAGGTGCAGAATCATCATCCGGAGCAATTAGATGCGGAACCGGCAATTGATCCTAAAGCACGCGTGCTTCTCCCGTGGGAGCAAGTGATGCTGCAGCGGGATGAAGTGGAATCGAATTGGCGATTTTATATTTCCGAGCGCGCAGATCGGTATTTGGAGGTTAACGAGCCCTTCGCTTTATTCTCTCAACATGATGAATCATCCTATATGTATGCTTGCTGCAGTGTGCATTGTTTGCAGGATCGTGAGATGCTGGTCAACCTCATTTGCTATTATCCCTCTCCTGTGCGCGTATGGATCAACGGCCGACTGGTGTTCACGTCCCATGCCGAGTATGTCAATCGGGAAGTACATGCTCGCGTTCCGTTTCATGAAGGGTTTAACACGATTCTGGTAGAATGTCCCCTGCATTTGGACCGTCAGTTGACTTGCAGAGAGTTCATCATCAAACTGAATCCTTTCGAACGCTTGACGGATTTGCGCAAACAGAACGAGCTCGTAGATCAGGCATGGCTGGAGCAGCTGAAGCATGCCTATCATATCATTGTTGACAGCCATGCCGTTTGCAAAAACGATGATCAGGTCCCCGTGTTGAAGGGGATGGCCCAACCGATGTGTTTCTCGCCGGAATCACTAGAGAAATCACTGGAGCTGCACCTGTGGGATGCGCAGGGCCAATGCCTTGCCCGGGAACAGGTACAGGCGATGCATCCGTTTCGGCTCTCATTTCCGCAGGATGCGCAAGGCTTCTACCGCATCACATTAACGGAATCTGTCAGCCATCGAACAGTTGCCGAAACGCATTGCTGTATGGGCCATATTGCGGATGCGGTCGAAATGTTGCGCGAGCGAATCCGAACTCGCAAGGATTGCAATGAGACCGTGCTGGAGTCGCTGCGCGGGCTTGCCGCCGTTCCCTCGCTATTGCAGGGCATGAATCAATATGTGCCGGCGGACTGGATGGAACAAAACTTGAAGCTTTTCTATGAGGCGAGCGTATATGCTGGTTCAGCCGATCAGATCCTGCAAGTTCAAATGCAGGATGTGTTTCCGGAGCGCTATTCAATTATGTTGCCGAAGTCGATCGACAGCGGTGAACTGATTTATACTGTGCACCTGCCGGAACAATATGACAGCAGTCGACTGTATCCAGTCGTATTCTATTTCCACGATGCCCAAGGACGGAAATATCCGTTGCCTCTCCCTTGGATGCAATGGGCGCGAACTAGTGAAGCCATAGTCGTAGATATGGTAGGCATAAGCCGTCTGCACTTCGCCGATGATATTCAAGTTGTTCGTATGATTCAGACCATTCTGGGAACACTGCCTGCGGATCGGGATCGCATTTATGGCATAGGTTTTTGTACAGGCGGCCCCAAAACGTATCGAATCGGATTTTTGGTCCCTCATCTGTTCGCTGCGCTCGCCTCGATTGTTGGAGATCCGAGAATCGATGCAGATCAACCGGAGTACGAGTTTTTCGACAATTTGGAACATACGGCTGTACTTGCCGTTTGCGGAGTAGAGAATTGGTTTTTCAACAGTATGCGCAAGGCGGATTTTGTCGAACGGCTGCCCAAAGGGGAGACATGGATGATCCATGGCTTCATTCATAACGAGTGTAGTGCGCTTTTTAACTCCAGGCCGCTGTTTCACCGCTTGCTCGAAGCAACAAGAACACCACTGCCAAAATCAGTCAAGTATGTGCTGATCGATCCCGCATTCAACCATTCTTACTGGATAGACGAAGTACGGGCCATTGATTTCAATCATAAACATGTCAGCGTGCAAGCCCAAATTGTATCCAGGGAAAAGATCATTGTTCGGACGGTTAACGTCAAGCAATGCAGACTGCTGCTGGCACAAGAAGAAATGGAACTCGATTGTGACCTTACATTACTTCTGAACGGTCGGGAGCATACAGTCAAGCTGACAGATGCCTATTCAGCTTTATCTATTGCATGCACGGATACTGGTAACTTAAGCGAACAGCATTGGGAGCTTTGGCAGCAACCGCTGACCCGCACCGACTTCAAGAATATGACAGATCGCATCGTGGTGGAGGACGACCTTCTCGGCATCAAGAAAGCTTATGTGCGCAATTGCACCGTTGTCAAGCCAGACCGAATGGAAGATCCGAGGCGTCGATTCCATATGAAGCTTGCATACTTGCTGCAAAACCCGTTTCGCGACCGCTATATCGCTTATAACCTGGAAAGTTGCTCCCCCCAAGAATGGGCGGACAGCGAGAGAGACAGCCCCGCGTATGTCCATTTGCTTGATATGCGCAATCTTCACGACGGTCACAAGCAGTTGCTGCACCGATTGGGCATTCATGCAACATCCGATGAAATGATCTGTTACAACCGGACGTACAAAGGGGAATATGCTGCTGTTCTATGGGTGGAGAACGATCCTTCAGATCAACTGCTGGTTGCTTATAACAGCGATTCGGCAGGAGAGGCGCTGTTGGACTTGTGGAATACATTCGATGAAAATCCGTTATTCTATCAGACGTCGATCCTATGGCATGATGGACGCTGGTTTGCGATCAAACCAAGCGAAGCTACGCTATGCACTTGATTAGTTAAAGGAGGAAGATCATGGAGGACGAAAAGCTGCGTTTGCTATCCGCTGAGTACGGAACGCCCTTGTATGTTTATGACGGAGATATCATGGAGAGACAGTACCGCCGGCTTAAGGAAAGTCTGCCTGAACGGTTCGAAATTTTTTATTCAGCAAAATCCAACCCTGCACTTGGCGTATGTGAGATGTTTCGGAAATGGGGCAGCCACATCGAGGTAGCCTCACTGGGCGAACTGCATGTGGCAAAAGAAGCCGGATTTGATCCATGGCAAATCATTTTTACGAGTCCAGGGAAAACGACGAACGAATTAGAGGCTTCGATAGACATCGGCATCTATTGCCTGAATGTAGAGTCGGTGGAAGAGGCCAGGCGAATTCATCAGCTTGCCTTATCCCGTCAAAAAATCGTGAATATCGCCATTCGCGTCAATCCCAATTTCAATCTGTCCATGGCCGGCATTCGCATGTCCGGTGTACCCACGCAGTTTGGCATTGACCAGGACGAGCTGGATGAGGCCGTTCGCCAAATTATGGCGCTGTCAGGCGTCAGGTTGATTGGGATTCACGTATTCACAGGCACGCAGATGCTCGATGCGGCTCATTTGACTGAGAACATGCGAGAAATCATCAAGCTCGCCGTATCCCTGTCGGCTGCGCATGGCTTTCCATTGGAATTTCTTGATCTCGGAGGCGGATTCGGCATCCCTTACTTCAAAGGGGAAGAAGCGCTGGACATGCAGCGGTTGAAGGAAGGGATGCAGGAAGTGTGGTCCGCCTACGAGCGCGAACTGGCCACTACGCGCATCGGCGTAGAAAGCGGCCGGTATTTAATGGCGGAAGCAGGCGAATTTGTCACTCGTGTACTGTATGTGAAAGAGTGCAAGGGAGTCAAGTATCTCGTCTGTGATGGCGGCTCCCATCAGCACGCCTCTTCCGCATTCTTGGGTCGTTATGTCCGTAACAATTTCCCAATGCGTATAGCCGGCAAATCGGGTGCACAGCTTGAAGAAGTAGGAGTTGCAGGTCCGCTGTGCACACCGACAGATATGTTGGGGCAGCGTATCGAGCTTCCAGCAGCTGAAGAGGGGGATTTGCTTGTCATCGAGAAATCCGGCGCCTACGGACTTAGCCACAGTCCGGTCATGTTTCTGAGCCATGCGCTGCCTGCAGAAATTATAGTCTATCAAGACCAAACCTATGTGCTTAGAGAAAGGGGGAAGGTGGAAGATTTTCTGCTTGGACAGCAGTCTCTGTTCAAGTCTGAGAATCTTTCACATGCATAATGGAAAAGGCGCAGTCATTTCACCTAATTCGTTGGATCGCGGAGAACCGCGATCAGGGAAGAATCGTTTGGTTATTCAATATCGGCGCGGAAAAATACTGGAATCCGGTACAAGCTGGCATTATTGATCGCAACGAAGATCGAATTGTCAACCGTGTAGAGGATATGAATCTATTGCTTTGCCGCAAGCAGGATGTCCTCATTATGAGAGCCTACCCGGATGAAGACTTTCTAACGCAGCTGCAGCAGTGGGGGATGGACATTCCGCATATTGAGGTGCCGGCAGGTGCAGCAGAAGACCCTTATACGCCAATTGCCGAACTTGTACTGCAGGACAACCTGTTGCTGGACAGACTTGCGGCATACGCTGCGTCCGCTGCGGACACGTACTTTGTTCCATACGCCGTCACGCGCATCGAAGAGGAAATCGCTGACCGCTGCGGGCTGATTATTCCGCATGCAAGGGCGAAGATATGCGCGGGCATTAATGACAAGATCGCTAATCGCTTGCTAGCAGAGGAGCTGAATCTTCCTGTTTGCAAAGGCAAAGTTTGCCGGAGCACGGATGAAATTCAGCTGGCCTTCGATGAGCTGGAACAGAACCCGCCGTACTTCGAGAAAGTGATCATCAAAGACCCGTTTGGTGCATCCGGTAAGGGCTTGTATATTGTTGATGATGCGGCGCGCCTTAAACCGCTGCTGGCGAGGTTGGGACGCATAGCGCGATCCCGACCGGATACACAGTGGCTTGTTGAAGGCTGGTATAAGAAAAAGGCGGATATCAATTATCAGGTGTATATTTCACCCAACGGGGAAACCGAGGTATTCTCCATCAAAAAACAGGTGCTGCGGGACACCGTCTATATTGGCTCGCAGATGCCGCCTGACTTTGAGGATTCGGTGACTGCCTCCATTCACGAATATGGACGGCAAATTGGCAACAAGCTGTATGAGCAGGGCTATTGCGGCGTAGCCGGGATCGACTCTATCATTACGGATGAAGATGTGCTGGTTCCAATTATCGAGATTAACGGTCGATTTACGTTGTCCACTTATATATCGTTCATAGCAGCACGAATGGGCATTGCGAAGATGCTGACGCGCTACTTCCGCTTGCAGACGGAGGAGCCTTTCGGTTTTTTGAGCTTGTGTGAAGCGTTGCGGAAGGAAAATCTGCTTTATGATGAAGGAAGCAAGAAAGGCATTATCGTGTATACGTCCGGTACACTGCCGCATGCAAGAGAGGAGTCAACCGGACGCTGTGCGGGTAGGTTGTTCGCCTTGATTGCGGCACCAACATGGGACGAAGCGGAACGCTTGCAGCAGCAGCTGGAGCAATTTGTGGAACGGCTTACGGATAAAACACTTGCGGTGTAATAAAGTTCCTGCAAAGCGATCCATGGCAGAAGAACGAGTCATGACGGACTTTGAAAGGGGACTATGGAATGGTTCAGGCCACAACCGTTAAGCAGCTTCCCGTGTATCCGACGAGGATCCACGGAAGGCTGCATCATGCACTGCCGCACTCGATCATCTCACGGACTGCAGCTTATGAAGCATGGTTCAAGAGCAATTATATTCAGCTGTATTGTCCGAACGAGACGAGAGGCAGCTATCATGTAAATTTTTTTGGATACTTTGTGTGGATGCAGCGTTTTCCTTGCTTCTATGTGGAACGCTTTAAGCGCAGCACGCTGGCCCGCACCAATGCGGATATCATATCGTTTATTCAGAGATGCATTGATGACGGATTGTATTTTTACACGTATGCGGATGAATTTTATGTTCCGCTGTTCTGGCATGAACGCGGGCATGTATTACGCGATTTCCTCATACATGGCTACAACGCGGAGAGGCGCACGTTTGATGTGGTCGGGGTACGCAAAGACAGTCAGATCGGGTCAACCGTTGTGAGCTTCGATGATTTTCTTGCCAGTTATGAATCCACGGAAGTTTCCGAGTTTTTTCAAGACGATATCTTTCTGCTCAAGGAGCTGCCGGAGGACGAGTACGAATTCGATCC
This sequence comes from Xylanibacillus composti, assembly GCF_018403685.1. Taxonomy (NCBI): domain Bacteria; kingdom Bacillati; phylum Bacillota; class Bacilli; order Caryophanales; family Paenibacillaceae; genus Xylanibacillus; species Xylanibacillus composti. Next base: position 59,344 of record NZ_BOVK01000001.1, on the reverse strand, counting down.
TGTACTGGTCAAGGAACTGCTGGACGAATACTTGCATTCCCGCAATACGTCCACTCGATTTCGAATGCGAGCCAATCCAAGGCCAGATTTGTACGGCATGTCGGTATATGACCAATATATCGAAGATCTTCGCTTGACTGAAGAGACGAAAGAATACGTTTCGTTTATTCCGGCACAAATTATCATGGAGCACAAGCAGTTAATGGTGGATCGAATCGCCTATATGGCAGATCATGCAGTACTGGACCCGGTCATGCTTCGCCAAATTCAGACTGACTATGAAGAGGCTGCGAAGCGATCGGCCATTCTGCGAAGCTCCATACTGAAGCATAATCGCTTGCAGAGGGGGTCACTTATTAAGGATATCATTTCGGATGTCTGTACGATCCGAACGATCGAACAGGAAGTGCTGGGCAGGCTTCTTGATGAACTGCATAGAAACTTTTAGTTTATAAAGTGAGCAGGCCTATGCGCGTAGGCCTGCTCTTTATTTGCGCTGGCAGGATGATTCGGAGTTAAGTCTTGTTGCACCTGCAGAAGGCAGAAGTATTTCCTGCTGATATTTCCCAGGCAAGCGCAGAAATCGACTCGAATTCGCAAGATTCAGTGGCGGCAACCTGCGGAAACTCGACGCAATCCCTGGTTGTCTGACAACAGTTGCGTTAGAAAGCCCAGTTTCCCTTGCGGAAGACAGGTTCGCGAGTGCCGTCCGCAAGAATGCCGTCAATATCCATCTCGGCAGAGCCGATCATAAAGTCAACGTGCGTGAGGCTGTCATTCAAGCCTTGCTCTATCTGTTCTTCCTTGCTCATTGCTTTGCCGCCCTCCAGGCAGAAAGCATAGGCTTTGCCAATGGCCAAATGGTTGGAGGCGTTCTCGTCAAACAGCGTGTTGTAGAAAATAAGATCGGTTTGTGAGATCGGCGATTGATGAGGGACGAGTGCCACTTCTCCCAAATACCGGGAACCGTCATCGGTCTCGATCAGGTTTTTCAACGTTTCATAGCCCGATTCTGCTTTATAATCGACAATTTGCCCTTCCTTGAAGGTCAAGGAGAAATGTTCGATCAGATTGCCAGCATAACTAAGCGGCTTTGTGCTCTTGACCGTCCCGTTTACGCCTGTTTTTAGCGGTGCGGTGAACACTTCTTCTGTCGGCATGTTCGCTACAAATGTAGTGCCCTTGCTGTTTACACTGCCCGCACTGACCCAATGATGCAACGGAGGAAGCTCGATGGTGAGATCCGTTCCCGGAGCTTGGTAATGGAGCGCTTTGTATTTGCGTTTATTCAGATGGTCCGCTTTCGTGTCAAGCGTAGCCGTATGTTCTTTCCAAGCTTGCACCGGATCGTTCCGATCAATTCGGGTGGCTTTGAAGATTGCCTCCCATAGGGCATCTACTCGCGCGTCGGCATCAAGCGACGGAAATACTTTATCCGCCCATACTTGGGATGGAATCGCCACAATGGACCAGCTGATCTTGTCGGACATGGCATAGGCACGGTAGTGCTGCAGCGCGTTGCTTCTTGCGATATTGTCAGCTTTTACCCTCCGCGGATCGATGCCTTGCAACAGATCAGGATTCGCAGAAATGACACTGAGAAAAGCCGCGTTGTTTTCCGCCATTTCCTCCCATCCTTTGGCACGCCACATGATCGGATATTCAGCGAAGGAATCCTCAGGCGCCAATTCGAAGCGAGTTCTGGTAATGGCATCATCTGTCCAGTCGACGTGCACATAGCGAGCCCCAACCTCGTAGGCATGTTTCACAATGCTTCGCACATAGGCAGCAGCTTGAATCGGGGCAGAAACGACGAGCATCTGCCCGGGCTGAACGTTGACGCCTACTTCAACGGCCAGAGCAGCGTATTTTTCCAAGTTGTGCTGAAATGCTTCCATATGATCCCTCCATAATAGTCTATGTAGGCATTATAGCATAGTCGGCGGCCGGCTATTCACCGGATGTTTGATTCGTGTCCGGTCAAGCGTTGGTTAGATTGCGGGCTTGGAGGAAACAGACATGCGACTGGCAAAATTCATTGTAGAATGATACATGCGGCTGAGGTTTATCCATGGAAATTCTGCGGGCAAAACGATAAACTGAACGTATATGGCCATACATACAGGCATGGAATTGTCAATTTCTCCGGGGGGGTTTGCAAATTGAAGTATTATGCAGTATTTCTAAAAATGCAGGATGCGGAATTAAGCCAGAAATTCAGACCCGAGCATCTCGCGTATTTGGACAAGCGGCGTGCGGAAGGGGCGATTTTCGCCAACGGCCGCTTTGTTGACGGTGCCGGCGGCTTGGTCATTTATAAAGCCGAGAACGAACAGCAAGTGGAAGAGATGGTGAAGCAGGACCCTTATATAATTGAAGGGGCAAGAAGCTACGAAATACATGAGTGGGAAATTGTCATTGCCTGATAGCGCTGCGCAGAGCCGGGATCGATGTGGTCCCGGCTTTTCCCAATCAGCAAGAGAGGAGAGAGGGCATGGACGTTTGGTGGAAGAAACCGCTGCGCATCATTCAGCCGAATTTGCAGGTTAGGGACACAGCCTTGATTGATCCGAGCAGACTGGCTGCCCAGCTTGAGGAGATGGGAGCGAATACCGTTGTATTCAATGTCGGAGGGATTTACGCATGGTATCCGACAGAAGTTCCGTTTCATAAGCAGAACGAATACTTGCCTGCGGACCGAGACTTGCTTCGGGATGTGATTGATGCTTGCCATAAGCGCGGCATCCGCTTTATCGCCCGTTTTGACTTCAGCAAGGCGGAGGACGCAGTTTATCAACAGAGGCCGCAATGGTTCGTCAGGGATGCAGCTGGGGAGCCGCAGGTGCTCGGCGCCAAGCGACCGGGAGCCTGGTCCCTGCTGATGTCAACCTGCACGAACGGTGACTATCGGCGTGACGGGGTTGCCGTTCCTGTCATTAAGGAGGTGCTGGCGCGCTATCCGATTGATGGGATTTTTTTCAACAACCCGAACTTTCTACCTTGCTTCTGCGACAGGTGCAAGCGCAAATACCTCAATTATTATGGCGAAAAGCTGCCGGAAAATGCCAGCGAATTTCAGAAGGACTGGGCTACCCGCTGTCTGAAGGACAATATTGACTACTTGCATCAGGCCATTCAACGGGAAGCGTCGCAGATTCCGCTTATTCTATACTATAACCTGTACAAGGACAATCTGGACGATCGTGCGGCAACAGCGGAGATGCTATGTACAGAACCGCAGGATGTATTGTCGCTCGGACATCGCCATATCCCGGAATTTTGGAAACCCGCCCTCAGCATCAAGCTCGGCAGAACGCTGCCCGATTATCCGAATCCTTTCGGGATTGTTCACAGCTGCCCGGGCATGGACTGGCGCCATACCGGCTTGCCGCCGGCGGAGTATCGCTTCTGGCTGTGTCAAATTACTGCGAATGGCGGACAGATCTGGCATTCATTGACTGGAGTGCCGGACACCATTACAGACAAGCGCATCCTGGAAGTTGTCAAGGAACACAATGCCATGGTGCAGAAGGTCGAGCCCTATATGACCGGAACAGAGCCGGACAATCAGGTTGCGTTAATTTGGAACGCGGCTACCTCGGCAGAAGGATGGGCGGAAGCGTTTTTGGAGCAGCAGGTGCCGTTCGATGTACTATTGCCGGAACAGGTGGAAGCAGGGAGACTGAAGCATTACCAAGCAGCTGTAATCCCGGAAGCGCTTGCGTGGAACGATGCATTTACCGATGCTGTCAAGCGGTACGCAAGCGAAGGCGGCAGTCTGATTGTAGAAGGGGTGCCTGATCGTGAAGACGTATCGGATTTTCTCGGCATTGAGCCGGAAACGTACACCAGCGAACCGCTCATAGCGTCTTATATGCGATTTGAAGGAGCCGCCCACCCGTTGCAGCGCAAGCTGGAGCAGACCGAGCTGATTCCGCATCGGGGGAAGGTAACATACTGCCGACCGTTACCGGATACAGAAGTGCCGATTACGCTTGTTCCGCCATTCTCACCGCTGGAGAGTGTCGGGGCCCCGCCGGAACGGGCATCAATGGCTGTGCGGCGGACAGAGATTCCGCTCGTGATGCACGCGCGCTGTGCGCGGGGGAGAGTCGTTTTGCTGCCGTTTTCGTTCAGTCAGCTGATTCAGGAATACAAGCTGGGCGACCACTATCAATTGGTTCGCAATCTGATCGACTATATGGCGGGAGGCAGTCTCGCCGTAGAAGTCGATCATGCCCCTGGTGTGCAGGTAACTGTCTTTCGCAAAACAGACGGCGTGCTAATTCATCTGGTCAATGGTGCTGGACGCCGCCCGTTGACGGCCAATTTGGTGCAGCGTCAGCTGTCCGTGTCCATAGACAAGGCATGGCTAAATTCGACGCCTGTGCAGGCTACCGCTGTCATGACCGGAGAATCCTTGTCCTTGAAAGAGGAGGCACAACGCTGGCACATTACACTGCCCGAACTTGGAGTTTGGGAAGCGATCTGGATCAGGCTGTAGCGTCTGCTTCGCGATTTGGTATTCGGGAGGCCAACATGTTAAAATAATGCCAAAAGTCGCGAAACGAGGTGTCGTCAGTGGAGGATCGCGTTGTACTGGAGGAGTTGCTGCAGCAGTCGCGAGCATATAGCGCCAAGGGCAAGGTGGCCGATTACATACCGGAGCTGGCTAAGCGTGCACCGAACAGTCTCGGCATTACCGTTCATCGAATCGATCGGGAGCCGGTGTCGGCTGGAGACTGCGGCACATCTTTTACGCTGCAGAGCATATCCAAGGTTTTCTCCCTGATTCTGGCGCTGATGGACCAAGGGGAGGAACGGATCTTCAACAAGGTTGGCATGGAGCCGACCGGCGACAATTTCAATTCCATGGTGAAGCTGGAGCTGGTGAATCCCGGCAAGCCGTTCAATCCGATGATTAACGCCGGAGCCATTGCTATCAGCTCGATGATAGCCGGGAAAACTCCTGACGAGCGTTTTGCGCGATTGCTTGCCTTTATCCGCACGATGGCGGGAGATGACACCATTGCAGTCAACTCGAATGTATATGAGTCTGAGGCGGCAACGGCCGACCGAAACCGGTCGTTGGCGTACTTTCTCAAGCATAATCAAGTGCTGGAAGGCAGTGTGGAGGATCATCTCGAGGTTTATTTCAAGCATTGTTCGATCGAAGTGACCTGCCGCCATATTGCCCGAATGGCTATGATTCTTGCGAACAACGGCGTGGATCCGGAAAGCGGGCAGAAGTTGATCCCGCGAAGATACGTTCAAATTGCGAAGGTATTCATGATCACCTGCGGCATGTACAATGCATCCGGGGAATTCGCCATACAGGTTGGCATTCCCGCGAAAAGCGGAGTTTCCGGAGGCATCCTGGCCGTTGTGCCTGGACAGATGGGCATTGGCGTCATCGGTCCGGCATTAAGCGAGAAGGGCAATAGCGTGGCAGGCGTGCAGCTTCTGCAAAGCTTGTCTGCACGTTGGGATTTAAGTATTTTCTGACAGAGGCAAGCAGGCGACAGAGAATTTAAGGAGGACGAGAAAATATGAAGCATCTTCAAGATACAACAACCTTAAATAACGGGGTGAATATGCCTTGGCTCGGACTGGGCGTTTACAAGGTGGAGGATGGCGATGAAGTCATTTCATCCGTTAAAGCAGCCTTGGAAACGGGGTATCGCCATATTGACACGGCCGCCCTTTACAACAACGAGCAAGGGGTAGGACAAGCGATCCGGGAAAGCGGTGTCCCAAGAGAAGAAATCTTCGTTACAAGCAAGGTATGGAATTCGGAGCAGGGCTACGAAAGCACGCTGCAAGCGTTTGAAGCGAGCCGAAAGCGGCTTGGCCTAGAAGTGCTGGACCTCTATTTGATCCACTGGCCGGTTAAAGGCAAGTATCTCGATACATGGAAAGCGCTGATGAAGCTGTACAAGGATGGATATGTACGCGCGATCGGTGTAAGCAATTTCCAAATTCATCACCTGCAGGACATTATGGATGACAGTGATATTGTCCCGGCGGTGAACCAGGTGGAATGCCATCCGCTGCTTACGCAAAAGCCGCTGTTAAAGTTCTGTCGTGAAAATCAGATTCAATTGGAAGCGTGGAGTCCGCTGATGCAGGGAAATCTGGATGTGCCTCTGCTCGACGAGCTTGCCGCCAAATACGGCAAGAGCAAGGCACAGATCATCATTCGCTGGGACCTGCAGAATGAAATCGTTACGATTCCGAAATCAGTCAAGCCGCATCGGATCGCAGAAAACGCGCAAGTATTTGATTTTGAGCTGTCCGAGGAAGATATGCAGCGCATCGATGCACTGAACCAAAATAAGCGATTCGGGGCAGATCCGGACAATTTCGATTTCTAATCATGCTTTAACCGAAGGGGTGTCTATGGATGGTACATAGGCGCCCTTTTTGTTATAAGGGCAATGGGAATCAGGTCAGGCCTTGTTTTTTTCACGGTCACGATTCGTGATACAATAGGATTACGAATGAGAAGAAAGCAGGGGGGGACCTATGAACGTTAGAAAATTCAGGCTCCTGGACATGGAGAACGTGCAATCCAGCGAGGAGCGCGATGAATATGAGAAGGATTATGCGCGATTGATCCAAACCCCGGCATTCCGGCGATTGCAGGGCAAGTCACAGGTTTTTGGCGCCGGTACGGGGGACTATTATCGAACGCGCTTGACGCATTCCCTGGAAGTATCGCAAATTGCCAGAGAGGTTGCCCGCCGGTTAGGGAAGACCTATCCGTTCCTCTCCGCAAACTTGCACCCAGGACTCATCCTGCAGCCAGAGGTTGTAGAAATCGCCGCACTCGCCCATGATCTCGGTCACCCGCCATTCGGACATAAGGGAGAAGAAGTGTTGAACAGCTTGTTAATGGAGGCATACGGCATCCCTTACGAGGGGAATGCGCAAAATTTCCGCATCCTGATGTTCCTGGAGAAAAGAGCAGGCAGCGAAAGCGGACTCGATTTGACGGCCGCAGCACTCCTTGCCATCAACAAGTACCCTTTTTCACTTAGTGAGCCGGGTCGCTTGAAAGGAGTTTATGAAAGCGAGTGGGAGGCAATCGCATCGCTTCGGAGAGCTTGGAAGATGCCGGACGGCTGTGCGACGTTGGAAGCACAATTGATGGATTTATGCGATGATATCGCTTATTCCACGCATGATATAGAGGATGGCATCCGTGCAGGGAAAATCCAAATGACCTCTGTCTTTTTCGGGGATGAACGGCTGATTCGCGCACTAATTCAGGAGATTGAGTGCGATGAGGGAAATACGGATATGGAATGGGACCAGATCGATATCCGAGGGAAAGTCATTCAGGTACTCGAGCATTACTTGGCGCAGTGGCAACATATCTATGCGCAGTGTGATCGAGAGGCATCCCGAGCACGAAGGGAAATGAAGGCGCGGTGGGTAAGCTTGTTCGCAAACCAGGTTGGGATTATCGACGATACGGAAAAAGGATGGAAAAAAATCACATTCGTTCGTGAGGGAAAGCGCGATTTGGACCTGCATCGAACGATGGAAATATTGAAGAAGCTGGCTTGGGTAACGATGATCAAGGATTTTCGCGTACAGCGACTGCAGAAAAGAAGCGAAATCATTATCCGCCGTTTGTGGGACAGCTTCAAGGATCAGGAAACCGGCCGTCTGATTATCCCGCCTGACTGGATCGAGAACTACGAACGGCACAAGGATAAATGGCCGTGGGAGAGACTTGTTGCCGATTATATCGCCGGGATGACGGATTCGTATGCGGAAAAAGTATATGCGGAACTGTTCGCAGGACGTTCCGGCACCATATACGAACGCGATTAACAAAAAAAGAGGCCGCGGTTGCATGCTAGCCGCAGCTAGCCAAGCATCTCTGGCCTCACCGTTTGAACTGATTGAACAGTCATCATGATTAGTGAATAAAGTCATATCAAGAAGGAGAATCCTTTGCAGAAAATGTGACGATAGACACTATATGCGAGTGATCATTTTCGATATAGTGATGATATTGTCATTGCTGGGAAGGAGTGTCCGGATTGCAAGCTACGATAGATAAAACGGCAGCATTGCGTCATTATGAAACCTACTGCTTTCAAATTTCCTATTACTTGCTGGAAAAGGAAGAGCTAGCAATTGAAGCAGTGTCTCAAGCTTTCATCCAAATTTACAAAAATGACGCTTTCTTCTCCATGGGGGAAATGGAGCAGCGCGCGCATATGAAGCAGTGTGTCATTCGTCATGCCTTGGAAGCGCGCAAGCAATGCCTGCTGCGCAAACAATGTCAGCATGTTTCCTAATTAATCTCTCTGCCATTCTCCGTTTTGTGCTCTTCTTTGATCTTCTCCAGTATTTGCAGGAATTCTTCTTTTTTCGGAATGACTCTTCTTCTGACTACTACAATTTTCATCTACATATCCTCCAATTCCTATGTATGAAACGAAGCGTTCTTGTCTGTTAGTATACAAGAGAAAACAGGAGATTGGGGCGCTAAAATAATGGTAATTCGGAAATGCAGGGAGCGCCTGGATAGTTTCAATTAAAGACGGGGACGCTATCCCAAAACCGGAGAAGGGAGGACGAATAAAGTAATGAAAAGGGAATCTGAAGAAGCTGCCGGCGAACGTGAGCGAAGCTCTGCTGAGCTTACTGATACAGAGCGGGCGAACATCGAAATGGACCGCATATTTTACGGCGATCCTTCGCAAGAAGCGGATACGGATCCGTTCATTGATATCGATAATGCCGCTCTTAGACACAGAAACCAGAGCTGAGAAGAAGCAAGTTTGGAAAAGGATCGCCAGGAGGGGTCCTTTTCCACAACCCTAATATTTATCAATATTTATATTTAATATAATTAATTAAGCGGACAGCATTACAGGCTGGCATCAAGTATTTATCTCAGATCCGGAAGGAAACAGGATAGAACTGAATGCGTTAACTGCGTCAAAATAAGAAGAGTCGCACGCTTAATCTATGCAGCTGAATGTTGCGCCTTTTACATCCGTCCAGTTTCCATTGGACGGATGCGGCGGCGTTTTTCTTTGTGTTTCTTCAGCATCCAGCCGGAATAACCTGTGTCAAAAAAGACAAGCAGTGACAGACGATTTCAGACATTTTCCGTCTAAAGACTATCATACAGATATACAGTAATGCTCTAAAAGAGGAGGGGCGGCACATGGGTGAAAGCATCCATTACTTGGCGCTAGGCGATTCTCTTACGGTTGGGTACGGCGTGCATCCTTGGCTTGGCTTCGTAGAACAATTCCGTTCTTTGGCAGAATCGCGTCTATCAGCCCCCGTCCATGCAGAAAATCATGGCGTCAACGGTTTCAAGGCCATGGAAATCCTTCAGTCTATAAAGACCGATCCTTCCATACAAGCTTCTTTGAAGGAAGCGCAAATCATCACAATCACAGCCGGGGGAAACGACATGCTGCAGGCAGCCGATCAATTTGTTTCGCAAGGCGACCGAAACGTGCTGAAGCAGGCGGTGAAAGCATGCAGAACCGTGTTTGCGGAAATGTTCGATGTGATACAAGCTTGTAAGCTTTCATCTGCAAAACCCTACTTGCTGCGTGTAGCGGACCTGTACAATCCAGTCCCCGCCTTTTCGGAATCCGTCTTCTGGGTGCAAATGTACAATAAGATGCTCCGTCAATTCAGTCTGCCTAATTTAGTTATCGCGGACATGTATACGTCCTTCCTCGGACAAGAGCATCAGCTGCTGTCCGAGGACTGCATTCATCCCAACGCAAATGGTTACCGCACGATGGCAGAGCAAATGGCCGCTTGCGGGTTTGGCCCGTTAGAAAGGGGAGCTGGCTTCAACAAAGGTGGACGCTGACTGACCATACAGGCTGCAATAAAAATCTGCGGGCCCTTCGGATAGCGAAGGGCTATTTGTTCTCCTTCAATTCAGCCATTCATAACGTTTTTTTTCTGACATCTCCAGTCCTGAAACAGGAAAGGATTGGCGCAACCAGGGGAGAAATTTATGATCTTGATGTTCGGAAACAGGAATCTGCTTTCCCTTTGTAGAACTTGAGCTCTTGTTGCGCATCCCTTTTATGAGGTATATTACATAGGCAATGGACAGGCATATCAGAATCTGAGGTGAGACATCTATGAAAATCGGCGTAACCGGGGCGGAAGGACGCGTAGGTCAATACGTTGTCAATGAGCTCCTGAACCATCAACATGAAGTTGTAGCCATAACTATGGAACCATGGGCAGAATCGCCGGCGGAAAACCGTGTAGCTGACATAACGGTATATGATCAGCTGTTCCAAGCATTTCAGGGATGCGATGCCATCATACATCTGGCAGGAATTCCGAACCCGCTCCAGGATGATGAAACCCGAGTATTCCAAACAAACACCACTGGTGTATTCAATGCAGCCCTTGCTGCCGGAAACTTGAATTTACCCAAGCTTGTGATCGCTTCTAGCGATTGCGCGCTTGGCATTACGTTCAGCCATCAACTGACGAGCCCGGCGTATTTGCCGTTGGATGAAGACCACCCTACTGCGCCGGACAACTGCTACGGATTGTCCAAGCTGGTCGGCGAGCAAATCGCAGAAGGAATGGCCAAGCGCTTCGGGATGTCCATCCTATCGCTGCGAATCAGCGCCGTCCTCAATACGGAAATTTATAAAGCAGATTGGTTCATTCATGATTTGCACAATCCAGAACGAGGCGTTACCGATAATTTGTGGACCTACATTGATGTTCGGGATTGTGCCCGCGCGTTTCGACTCGCGGTAGAGGCGGATATTCCCGGACACGAAATTATTACGATTGCTTCGCATGAGACGCGCGCCATCGTGCGCTCCGAGGATTTGATTGCCCGATACTTCCCCAATACCGAACTGAGGAAGCCGATCCAGGGCTTCCAAAGCTTCCAGGACTGCAGCAAGGCCAAGCGCCTGCTGAATTTTGAAGCAAAGTTCAGCTGGCGGGAGGAAGAGCAGAACGTATAGCAAAAAAAACGACCCTTGTCCCTAATGGTTGGGATGAGGGTCGTTTTGCATGTTGAGAAGTGGAACAGGTCTCTCGCAATCCTTAATTCAAGGAACGTGACCTGGCTGGTGTTGAGAAGTCGATTCCGGTCAAGCGTTGAATCGGATACAGCCGTCTGACGGATACAGTGATGACCGTGGCAGCTACCGCTTTAATAGCATCGCCTAGCAAGTAAGGATAGCAGCCGGCAACCATAGCTTCAGCAAGCGATAAATTGGCAACATAACCAAGCCAAGGGACGCCGGTGACATACAGCAGAAGGGAACCAAAAACCTCCATGGCCAGAAAAATCGAGATGACAGAAATTACGCTATTCGTGCGAAGCCGTTGTGCGAGCCATCCGATGAGCAGCGCAGCAATGGGCCACATCCATACGTATCCGCCGGTCGGGCCAAGGAGCACGCTGATGCCCCCTTCTCCATGAAGCAGCGGGAAACCAACAGCAGTCAACACAACGACCATAAACATGCTGAAAAACCCGTATGCAGCCCCCAGTAGTCCGCCTGCCAGCATGACAGCCAATGTTTGCAAAGTGATAGGAACCGGTGTAAATCCTAGTGGAATGCTGACAAAACCGAAGACAACGACCAATGCTGCGAATAGCGCACTGAAAGCGACTCCGCGCACTGTAAGCTTGAACATTGCTTTCTCCCCTTACTTTTTGATATAGTAGTCCTGTAAATGTCAACCGAAAGCAAAGGGTGGAGGTTGACAATTGGCATTTTAGCATAAAAATTTGGAAATGGGTAGACAAAATGAAAAAGAAAGAATCTATTATTACGGTAACAGGATTAACCGTATCTCAGCAGGATGGAACAACGGAGAAGAATGTACTCGAAAATATCAGCTTTACTTTGCCAGAGGGGTCGTGGACTGCCATTGCGGGCTCGAACGGCAGCGGGAAGAGCACGCTTGCCCGAGCGATTGCTGGATTAATTTCAATCCGCGGCGGCAGCATATCCATTGCAGACAATATCGCCGTACATATCGTGCTGCAAAACCCGGAAACGCAGCTGCTTGGCGACACAGTCGAGGAAGAGTTGATGCTGTCTCTTAGCCGCGGGCAAACCGCAGATAAATCCCCATCTCGCATGGAGCAAATCCAAGCTGCATGGGAGGAGGCAGATTTGCAGCTGCCGTTCCATACGCCTGTTCGTCAGCTTTCCGGAGGGCAAAAGCAGCTGCTCAATATCGTCTGCTGTTTGGCGCTGGATGCAGAAGTGCTTGTCCTGGACGAAGTGACTTCGATGCTGGATCCCGCATCGCGGGAACATGTACTGACCCTTATTCGCCGTTTGCATCGGATGGGAAAAACCATTGTATGGATTACGCATCGTGCCGAGGAGCTTGTCCACGCAGACCGGGTACTGGTGCTCGACCAGGGGACTTTGTCGTTTGATGGCTCAACAAGTCAATTTTGTTATGGGACATTCAATGAGCAGTCGAGCCCTTGCGAGCAATATGGCATGGAACTGCCCTATGTGGTGCAAGTAGCCCGACAATTAGAAAGGAAAGGCTTGACCTTGGGTGCACAGCCGCTGCTTCCCGAAGAACTGGCGCAAGCCGCTGCCGGACTATGTCGTTAATCGTTGAACAGCTGCGTGTCGGCGGCCGCAAGGAGACACCGGGCAAACCTATTGTGGATGGAATCAGCTTTCACTTGGAAGAACATTCACTTACCTTGCTCATCGGTCCATCCGGCTCAGGCAAAACAACGGTGCTTCGCGCTCTGGCAGGACTCGCTGAGCTTGATGCGGGCCGCATTCTCTATGACGGCGAGCCGCTTTGGTTCAATCCAGGCAAGGTGAACCGAGCTGTCATGATGCGTCATGCAGTCGCCTTCCAGTTTCCTGAGCATCAATTGTTCGCTTCTAGCATTGGCGGCGAATTTTCTTATTCGCTTAAGCCCTATGGCTATAAGCGCACGGAGAGATTTCAACGCAGCACGGAAGCGCTGCGCGAGCTGCAATTGGCCAATCTCTCGCTGGAGGCATCGCCGTTTGCGTTGAGCGGTGGCCAAAAGCGGCGTCTGGCGGTTGCAACGACGATCTCAGCGCGTACGCCATGGCTGCTGTTGGATGAGCCTTCGGCTGGTCTGGACGGTCCTTCGCTTCGGCAGTTGAAGGATCGCTTGGTTGAGTGGAAGCAAACCCGCAGCATCATCATGGCCACTCACGATTGGGAAGCGTTTCTGCCGATTGCCGATCGCGTGCTGGTGATCGCTCAGGGCAGACTTCTTGCCGACCTGCCGCCAAGCGCATTGCTGGACCAGCCGGAGCTGCTGCAGCGCTCTGGCGTTGGCTGCCCCGCTTCGCTGCAGGCGGCTTATGCGTTGCAGCAAGCAGGGATTTCTGTTGAAAGCAAGCTCTATTCGCCGGAAGAGTTGGCTGAAAGGATTGTGCTGTCGTGTGTGAACAGCCATTCGGCCGTACCGGAAAGCGCTGCTGGTCAAGAGCAGGCAGAGTGTCACACAGGATCACGGCAGGATGATCCGGGCTGGAAGGACGTGCAAGCAGGCGAGCCTGTCTCGAAACTGCCAGCTGCGCCAAGGCACCATGACTCTGATGCGGGAAATAAGCAGGCTGGCTCCCATGGAACGCAAGAAATCTGCCGTGCAGAAGAACTGTCTGAACGCAGGTGGATTTACCGGCAGCGGGCAGGACTGAAGTGGCTGTCCTACACAGGCTTGTCGGTACTCATTCTGCTGCTGCAGGGATGGTGGGGAACGGGGATTGCGCTTTTGCTGGCCTTTGGCTCGTTTCTGCTTCTGGAGAAGCAAGACGCACTGAAGGGATTCCGCTTAAGTCGGCCGCTCATTTATTTTATCTTGATCACAGGAGCCATTTCGGGCTTGCAATTGACTGCGGGCGATTGGACATCCATGTTGAATGTGGAGGATGCGCTGCTAACGATAAGACGAATGACGCGATTTTTCGCTATTACGCTCATAGGCTTCGTCTTTACGCTATCCACCAGCACCGCCGAGATGCAGCGGAGCTTGAATCGGGCGCTGTCCTGGGGCAGACGCTTCCTCCCGGTTGACATGATCTCGTTGTCCGCTGCGCTCATTCTTCGCTTTATTCCGCTGATCGTGGATGAAACGCAGCGATTTTCCGTCATTACAGCCGCCCGCGGCAAAAAGCCCGTCAAGCCCGGAAAGATCAGATTTCAAGATGTCCATGTTTTCGTTATTCCCTTGCTGCTATCGCTCTTCCAGATGGTCGAGGATTTAATCACAGCTATGGAGATCAAGGGATACAGACATGTACAGAAAGGAGACAGGGGATGAGCGTGCGTCTGCGGGGACATCATTTGCTTTGTTTGCTAGGGTTTCGCGGGATGGGGTACTCGGAGGAATTCGCCCGGAATATGAGCGGGGTCTACGAGAAGCTGCGGCAATCGCCGGAAACGGTAATTCGAATCGTCGAAGGAGCGGATGATCTTTGCGCCAAGTTTCCCTGCGATCAAGAATACCATTGCGATCATACAACCGTGCTTCAACATGACGAACGAATCGCACGTCATCTGGATGTCAAGCCGGGCGATAGCGTGACGTGGGACGAACTGGTAGAACGCATTCGGGTACGCGTGCAGCCGAGGCACATTCCGGAATGGTGCGCAACATGCCAGTGGCTCAGCTATGGAGTTTGCGAAGAAGGAATGGCGCGAATTCAAAAAGGCGAGCCGCTGCCGCCCCTAAACAGTCTCTAGCGAAAATGGCCGTTTCGCGCAGCAACTGTGTGCGAACGGTTCTTTTTGCGTTTGCAGCCGCAATCCATCTGAGCAAATGATCTGCGGTTTTTATTTCAACGGTCCTGCTCTATAATAGAAATATCGTTTGCAGCACACTGGGGATATAAAGGAGATGGGCATGTTGAGCCAAAACGAGAAAATCAAACTGACATCCTATTCGAGCAAGGGGGGCTGCGGATGCAAGATCGGACCTGCCGATTTGCAGCAGGTGCTGCGCAATCTGCCGGAGACCGTCCCGAATCCGAATCTGTTAGTCGGCTTGGATACAAGCGACGATGCGGGCGTGTATCGCTTGAGCGACGACCTGGCTTTGGTGCAGACCGTTGATTTCTTCACACCGATTGTAGACGAGCCCTATGACTTTGGACAAATCGCGGCAGCCAACGCTATCAGCGATATTTATGCAATGGGCGGCAAGCCACTAACGGCGTTAAACATCGTGGCCTTTCCTATCCATACGCTGGACAAGCAAGTGTTGGCGGACATCTTGCGCGGGGCCGGCGACAAGATGAAAGAGGCCGGCGTTACACTGGTAGGCGGTCATTCCATTGACGACAAGGAGCCCAAGTTCGGGCTGGCCGTGACAGGACTCGTTCATCCGGATCGGGTCAGGGCGAACGCTGGCGCGAAGCCCGGAGACAAGCTGATTCTGACAAAGCCCATTGGCGTTGGCATCCTGACAACCTCAATCAAAAAGGATCAGCTGAGTGAAGAAGAAATTGCGAACGTTACCCGCGTCATGGCGACATTGAACAAAACTGCCGCAGAAGTAATGGACGCGTTCGAGGTACACGCCTGCACGGATGTGACTGGCTTCGGCTTGCTCGGACATGCTTCAGAGATGGCCAAAGCGAGCGGAGCGGGCATTCGCATGATCCGGCACCAGGTACCGTTCCTTCCCCGCGTACGGGAATTGGCAGAGCAAGGGTTCGTCCCGGGAGGAACCAAAAACAATTTTGCTCATTTGGAAGGAACGGTCCACTTTGACGCATCGCTTGATCAAATTGATCAATGGATGCTCTGCGATGCAGTAACTTCTGGCGGATTGCTTATTGCTGTAGAATCCAGCCAAGCGGACAAGCTCCTCAGCGAGCTTCTTGCCAATCATGTGGAGGCAAGTCTCATCGGCGAGGTCGTATCGAACCATCCCGGACAAATCAGCGTACTAGCATAAAAGGAGCGATAAGGTCGTGTCGAAAGAGATCAACGTGGAACAGCTGCTGGAGCTGCAGCGGAAGCAGCAGCTTGTGCCGATTGACGTGCGTTCGCCATCGGAATATGCGGAGGGCACTATCCCGGGCAGTTTGAACTTCCCGCTGTTCGATGATGAAGAGCGGGCAGAGATCGGCACCCTATATAAGCAGGAAAGCAGACAGGCCGCGATGGATCGCGGCCTGGAAATCGTTTCGGCGAAGCTGCCTCAGCTCATTCGCTCCATTTCGCAAGTAGACGGGCAAAAAGCAGTATTTTGCTGGCGCGGGGGCATGCGCAGCAAGACGACGGCCACCATGCTCTCGCTTATGGGCATTGAAGCGCTGCGGCTGACAGGCGGTATCCGAGAGTACCGCAGATGGGTCGTAGAGACTTTGGAAGGCTTCGTGCTCAAGCCGCAGGTTATTGTCT
Source organism: Xylanibacillus composti (assembly GCF_018403685.1). Lineage (NCBI taxonomy): Bacteria > Bacillati > Bacillota > Bacilli > Caryophanales > Paenibacillaceae > Xylanibacillus > Xylanibacillus composti. Next base: position 42,931 of record NZ_BOVK01000001.1, on the reverse strand, counting down.
TGAACGGGCACACAGGCACCGGCAAGACGGACATTTTGCTCGAGCTCAAAAAGCGGGGGTTCCCTGTGTTGGATTTGGAAGGCATGGCGGGACACCGCGGTTCCATCTTCGGCCAAATCGGCTTGCAAGCTCGCAATCAGAAGCAGTTTGACGCCATGTTGGTGCATGAGCTGCTTGCGCTGAACGAACAGCCATACATTCTGCTTGAAGGTGAAAGCAGGCGTATCGGCAAGGTCGTTCTACCCGAATTTCTAATGGAGAAGAAAGAAAGCGGCCTCCATCTGGTGCTTGAATTGCCTGTGGAAGAGCGGGTTCAATCCATCCTGCAGGAGTACCAGCCATGGAAGCACACTGAAGAAATTCGCGAGGCGTTCCGCCGCATCAAGTCGCGCATTCATACGCCGGTTGCGAAAGAAATTGAAGAGTGCCTGAACGCAGAGCATTTCGAACGGGCCGTTCATTTGCTGCTGGTTCATTATTACGACCCACGGTATCAGCATGCGGGGGATCAGTATATGCAAGCGCCGATTCACATGCAAGCTCCGAACAAGGAGCAGGCGCTGGAACGGTTAATCGGACAGCTGGAGAAGGTTGGCATGAGGGGAAACGGATAAACGATCGAGAGAAAAAGGGAGACATGTCATTGAAGCTCATATCTTGGAATGTAAACGGGTTGCGGGCCTGCGTGAAAAAGGGCTTCCTGGATTATTTCCGGGAAGCGGACGCCGATATTTTCTGCGTACAGGAAACGAAGCTGCAGGAAGGGCAGATTGATTTGCCATTGGAGGGCTACCATTCGTATTGGCATTACGCGGAGAAAAAGGGCTACTCCGGCACGGCTGTGTTCAGCAAGCCGGAGCCTTTATCGGTAGCCTATGGCTTGGACGAGCTTGATACCGAAGGCAGAGTCATTACTGTGGAATATGAAGCGTTCTATTTGGTCAATGCGTATACGCCCAACTCCCAGAGAGACTTGGCCCGTCTGCCCTTTCGGCTTAAGTGGGAAAAGGCGTTCCGGCATTATCTGAACCAACTTCGAGAGAAGAAGCCTGTTGTGCTGTGCGGCGATTTGAATGTCGCGCATCAGGAGATCGATCTGAAAAATCCGAAAAGCAACAAGCAAAACTCCGGGTTCACCGAAGAAGAGCGGGCGGAAATGACCGCGCTGCTGGACGGGGGTTTTGTGGATACGTACAGGCATTTTTATCCCGATCAGAAGGAAGCCTATACCTGGTGGAGTTACATGCCGAAGGTCCGGGAACGGAATATCGGCTGGCGAATTGACTATTTCATCGTTTCCGAGGAGCTGCTGCCCAGAGTGAAGGACGCTCATATCCAGGCAGAGATTCTGGGGAGCGATCATTGTCCGGTCATACTGGAGCTGGAGCCGGAATAACAGGCAACGAAAATGAACGATTTTTTCGTTTATCAGTAAATCTGATAAATCCTATAAGATATATCGAATTGACCGGCATTGCTTGCTGTGATAGTTTCTATAGAGTACTAAAAGAAGGAAGACGCATTTATTTTTTCATAACATGCATGTTACGTGAGGTGGATATTGTTGGAACTACAAGTAACGAACAGTCCGTTTAACCAAGAGCAGGTGGAACTGCTCAATCGTCTGATACCAACGCTGAGCGAATCGCAGCGGCTATGGCTGAGCGGCTACATGTCCGCTTTGTCTGGCGGAGCAGCTGCTGTACCGGCAGGAACGGCGGCACCGGCAGGGCAAGCGGTAACCGCAGCGCCAGTCTCCAAGGAAGTGACCGTACTGTTCGGCTCCCAAACGGGCAATTCCCAAAGTCTGGCGAAAAAGACAGCCAAGAAGCTGGAGGATCTGGGTTTTCAGGTTACCGTATCCTCAATGTCCGACTTCAAGCCGAACACCCTGAAGAAGGTACAGAACCTGCTGATCGTGGTGAGCACGCATGGCGAAGGAGATCCGCCAGACAATGCGCTCGCCTTCTACGAGTTCCTGCACAGCAAGAGAGCGCCTAAATTGGAAGAATTGCGGTTCTCTGTGCTTGCCTTGGGAGACACCTCGTATGAATTCTTCTGTCAGACAGGGAAAGACTTTGACAAGCGCCTCGAGGAGCTTGGCGGCAAGCAGCTTACAGCGCGTGTTGACTGCGATGTAGATTTCGATGAAGCGGCAGCGGAATGGATGGATAAAGTAGCAGCCGCACTAAGCGAAGCAGGAAGCGGCGCCGGTTCGGCTTCGACAGCAGCTGTTAGCTCGGCTGTAGCGCAATCGGAGGCTTCCGATTATTCCAGATCGAATCCGTTCCATGCGGAAGTGTTGGAGAACCTGAATTTGAATGGACGCGGCTCCGCTCGGGAAACCAGACACCTTGAGATTTCGCTGGAAGGCTCGAACCTGCAGTATGAACCGGGAGACAGTCTTGGCATTTATCCGCAGAACCATCCGCGTCTTGTTAAGGAACTGATCGAGGCAATGGGCTGGAACGGCGACGATACGGTACGCGTGAAGGATGGCGATACATCGCTAAGCGATGCGCTGCAGCGTCATGTAGAAATTACTGTTCTGACGAAGCCATTGCTTGAGCAGGTCGTCAAGCTTACAGGCAACCGCGATCTTCAGCAATTGCTGGGAGCCGGCAATGAACAGGAGTTGCGTGCGTATATCCAGGGAAGAGACCTGCTGGATTTGGTGCAGGATTACGCGTTGAAAGGCGTGCCAGCCTCCGAATTTGTGGGCATTTTGCGCAAGCTGCCTGCCCGTTTGTATTCCATTGCCAGCAGTCCGAAGGCATTCCCGGAGGAGGTTCACGTTACGGTGCGCGCCGTTCGCTATGAATCGCAGGGTCGCCAACGCTACGGGGTTTGCTCGACATATTTGGCTGAACGAGTGGAGCCGGGCAACAGCTTGCCGGTCTTCGTGCAGCATAATCCGAACTTTAAGCTGCCGCAAAATCCGGATGCGCCAATCATCATGATCGGACCGGGCACAGGCGTAGCGCCGTTCCGTGCGTTCCTGGGCGAACGGGAAGAAATCGGCGCAAGCGGGAAGTCCTGGCTGTTCTATGGCGACCAGCACTTTTCGACCGATTTCCTCTACCAGGTAGAATGGCAGCGCTGGCTGAAGGACGGCGTCCTGAGCCGGATGGATGTTGCTTTCTCGCGCGATACGGAACAGAAAGTCTATGTCCAGCATCGGATGCTGGAGCGCAGCCGCGAGCTGTATCAATGGCTGGAAGACGGCGCGTACGTATACATTTGCGGCGATGAAAAGCAAATGGCCCATGACGTGCACGCCGCGCTTGCAACAATTATCGAGCAGGAAGGCGGCAAGACCCCGGAGCAAGCTGCTCAATATTTAAATGAATTGCAACAACAATCACGCTATCAGCGGGATGTATACTAAGAACAAGCCCAAAGATTGCGAGAGGAGAAGAGCCTTATGTCTGAAAATAATTTATTGTCACCGAACAGTGCGCCGCACAGCGATGTGGAGGATATAAAGCGCCGCAGCAATTATCTGCGGGGCAGCTTGGCCGAAACGCTGGAGGACAGAATCACCGGCTCCATACCGGAGGACGACAACCGTCTCATGAAGTTCCACGGCAGCTACATGCAGGACGACCGCGATCTGCGCAACGAGCGGGCGAAGCAAAAGCTGGAGCCTGCCTATCAATTCATGCTGCGCGTGCGGGCCGCCGGCGGTGTCATTACACCGAAGCAATGGCTGATGATGGATGACGTCGCGCAAAAGTACGCCAACGGCACCATTCGCTTGACGACACGCCAATCGTTCCAGCTGCATGGCATTATTAAATGGAATATGAAAAAGACGATTCAGGAAGTCAACGCGCAGATGCTGAGCACGCTGGCAGCATGCGGTGACGTCAACCGCAATGTGATGTGCAATCCGAATCCGTACCAGTCGGAAGTACATGAAGAAGTATACGAATGGGCAAGCAAGATCAGCAATCACCTTGACCCGCGTACACGGGCGTATTATGAAATCTGGCTGGATGGGGAAAAGGTTGTTGACAGCGAAAGCAACGGCGAAGAACAGGAGCCAATCTATGGTCCGGTTTACCTGCCGCGCAAGTTCAAAATAGGCGTCGCCGTTCCTCCTTCGAACGATGTAGACGTATTTTCCCAAGATCTCGGTTTTATTGCGATCGTAGAGAATGGCAAGCTGTTAGGCTTTAACGTATCTGTAGGCGGCGGCATGGGAATGACGCATGGCGACCCGAACACGTATCCGCAAATCGCTCGGGTTATCGGCTTCTGTACACCGGAACAGGTGATTGATGTGGCGGAGAAGACCGTCACTATACAGCGCGATTACGGCGACCGTTCCGTGCGCAAGCATGCGCGTTTCAAATACACGATTGACGATCGCGGCATCGATTGGTTTGTCGGCGAGCTGCACAATCGCTTGGGCTGGAAGCTGGAAGCGGCGAAGCCATATACGTTCGAGCACAATGGAGATCGCTATGGCTGGGTGAAGGGCAGCAACAACAAGTGGCACTACACACTCTTCATCCAAAATGGACGCGTCAAGGATGAGGAAGGATATTTGCTCATGACAGCGCTGCGCGAAATTGCCAAGGTACACACTGGCGATTTCCGATTGACGCCGAATCAAAATTTGATTATTGGCAATGTATCCAGCCAGAAGAAGAAAAAGGTCGAGCAGCTTATTCAAGAATATGGACTGACAGATGGCGCTGCATATTCCGCGCTGCGCAGAAACTCCATGGCTTGCGTGGCATTGCCAACCTGCGGTCTGGCGATGGCCGAATCGGAGCGTTACCTGCCTAGCCTGCTCGACAAGCTGGAATTGATTCTCGATGAAGCCGGGCTGCGCGAGGAGGACATCGTCATCCGAATGACCGGATGTCCGAACGGCTGCGCCCGTCCCGCCTTGGCTGAAATCGCCTTTATCGGCAAAGCGCCGGGCAAGTACAATATGTATCTGGGCGGAGGGTTTGCAGGAGAGCGCCTGAACAAGATGTACAAGGAAAATATCGGCGAAGAAGAAATATTGGATACGCTCAAGCCGCTCCTTCAGCAATACGCGAAGGAGCGTCAGGAAGGCGAGCACTTTGGCGATTTCGTCATCCGTGCCGGCTATGTGAAGGAAGTTCGTTCCGGTCAAGAGTTCCATGCGTAATCCATAGAAAAAAAGCCAGTCTCATGCGGTCGCTGTCAGCGCCCATGCGGATTGGCTTTTTTCTTGGCTGAACCTTTCTACGACCGGCCGCTCAAGTATTTCTACTTTATGCAAAGATCAGATCGCGTTATAATAGAGAGCAGTGGTAATGGAGATTAATTGCTGAAAGTGAGTGGAGCAGTATGGGTCGCAAATGGAACAATATTAAGGAAAAGAAAGCGTCGAAAGACGCCAATACAAGCCGTATCTACGCCAAATTCGGGCGCGAGATCTATGTGGCTGCCAAACAAGGAGAACCGGATCCCGAATCTAATCAGACGCTGAAATTTGTTCTGGAACGCGCCAAAACCTACAATGTGCCGAAGGCCATTATTGACCGGGCCATTGAGAAAGCCAAGGGCGGTTCTGACGAGAACTACGATGAGCTTCGTTACGAAGGATTTGGACCGAATGGCGCGATGGTCATCGTGGACGCACTGTCCAACAACGTAAATCGGACAGCGGCCGAGGTGCGTTCCGCATTCAACAAAAACGGCGGAAGCATGGGTGTCAATGGCTCCGTTGCGTATATGTTCGACGAAACGGCTGTCATCGGCCTGGAAGGCAAGACGGAGGAAGAAGTGCTAGAGATTTTGCTCGAAGCAGATGTAGATGCCCGCGATGTCATCCAAGAGGATGAGACGATTATCGTATATGCCGAACCCGATCAATTCCACGCCGTACAGCAAGCGTTCCAAGCACATGGCATCTCAGAATTCGCTGTTGCGGAAATATCGATGCTTGCACAGAATGACGTAACGCTGGACGCAGATGCGCAAGCGCAGTTCGAGAAAATGATCGATGCGATAGAAGACCTGGAAGACGTGCAGCAAGTATACCATAACGTCGACTTAGGGAAATAAATTGGCAATAGTCAGCCCTAAAAAAAGCCCAAGCTTCTAAGTGAAGCCGGGGCTTTTCGTATTTAGGGGAATGGCTGCATGCTGGTCGTATGAAATGCCGTTGAGAGGACTCGAACCTCCGACCTACGCATTACGAGTGCGTTGCTCTACCAGCTGAGCTACAACGGCCCGTTGTGTACCGCAGCAAGCAAAAATAATTTTATCACACCTTCACAATTTTTCAACCCTGAAATTGTGCGCTTTAGTTGGATGTCTGTTGTAAAAAAAAACGCAGCATCGGGAGTAGAAAACATTGCCGAAAAGCCATACTATACCTGTTCAGGAAACTCCGGTTCCTCCAATATATGCTCATTCCCGTTTTGGGTGAGGGTTGCAGACAGAGCTATGCAAAGGAGAAGATTTGCACCTATGCAAACGAAACAAAGAATACCGCATGATGAAAGCCTCGACAATATCCTTGCATTGGCACAGGAAGGCTATACGTTCATCCAAGATCGGGTGAAGCGCTATAACTCGAATTTATTTGAGGCAAGATTGCTGGGACAACAGGTTATCTGTATGAGCGGAAAAGAGGCTGCGGAACTATTTTACGATGAATCGCGGTTCCAACGGAAGGGAGCTGCGCCCAAGCGGGTGCAAAAGACACTGCTCGGTGAACATGCCATTCAAACGATGGACGGGGAGGCTCATCGCCATCGCAAGCTGATGTTTCTGACGTTGATGACACCTGCCCATCAGGAAAAGCTGGGGCGGCTTGTTACAGAGATGTGGGAGGACACGATAAGCCGTTGGGAGGGACTCGAACAGGTTGTGCTTTTTGACGAGGCCAAGGAATTGCTGTGCAGGGCAGCCTGCCGCTGGGCTGGTGTACCGCTCGAAGAATCCGAAGTGAAGGAGCGCGCGGAGGACTTCTATTCGATGGTGGATGCATTCGGTGCGGCGGGGCCTCGCCACTGGAAGGGAAGACGAGCCAGAAGCAGGACAGAGGACTGGATCCGGGCGCTGATCGAGGATGTCAGAAGCGGAAATCGTCAAGCGGAAGGGGGAAGCGCGCTTCTGCAGATTGCGTTTCACACCGAACTGGATGGCAGGCAGCTTGAACCGCAAATGGCCGCGATCGAGCTCATCAACGTGCTTCGTCCCATCGTGGCCATCGCGAACTTCATTACCTACACAGCAGTGGCGCTTCATGAACATCCGCAGCATGGTGCAGCACTTCGTTCAGCGAGCGGCAAAGAGCTCGAAATGTTTGTGCAGGAAGTGCGCAGGTATTACCCGTTCGCGCCGTTCCTTGGAGCACGCGTTCGACATGATTTCACATGGCGCAATTGCGAATTCAAGCAAGGCACGCTAGTGCTTCTGGATGTGTATGGGACAAACCGGGATGCGTCCTTATGGGAGGAACCTGAATCATTCAACCCGGAACGCTTTCGCAACTGGTCTGGCAGCTTGTTTGCGTTCATCCCCCAAGGAGGGGGAGAGCCGGAACGCACGCACCGTTGCCCGGGAGAAGGAATTACAGTGGAAGTGATGAAGGCAACGCTCGTTTTTTTGGCAGATCATATTCGGTATGAGGTCCCGGATCAGGATATGAGCTATCGCTTGGACCGATTGCCAGCCAAACCGGAGAGCGGTTTTGTGATGAGCCGGATCCGGCGCAAGTAAAGCATGGTTTCATGAGATTGAGCCAGGGCTGTACGGCGCATAGTATGTTGCGACCGGTACAGCCTTGGCGCGTTTCAGTAAGCAGCTGAATCTGTGACTGGTAGAGTTACAGCCGCAAGTATGGTATAATAAACGCGCTTTCCTGATAGATTCAGGAAATTGGGCTAGCATAGAATCACAGTTTACTTCTTGGAAGAAGGAGCGTTTTCAAAATGGTAAATGTTAAGGGCAGATGGGCGCTGATTACCGGCGCGAGCAGAGGTGTCGGATACCAGACGGCCATTTTTATGGCCAAGCAAGGCTGCAATTTGATCTTGCACAGCAGAAATCTCGAACATTGCATAAAAGTTGAGGATGAGGTCAAGGCGCTTGGCGTGGAAGCGTTCAGCGTTCAAGCCGAGCTGGCCAATCACGAAGAGGTAGCGGCCATGCTGGATGAGATAGAAGCGAAGAATATCCCGGTGGATATTGTATTCAACAACGCAGCTGTGCAAATTGCCTACCGCACAGATTACTGGCAAACGCCTGTTGAAGACTTTGAGCTCAGCTTCCGCATTAATTTTATTTCTATCGTGACCATTTGCAATCGACTGATTCCGAAGATGATCGAGCGCGGGTTTGGCCGCGTGATCAATACGACAAGCGGCATCAAGAACGAGCCTGAGCAAGCCGGATATGCAGCCAGCAAGGCCGCTTTGGACAAATTCACCAAGGATTTGGCCTCCAGGCTGGAAGGAACAGACGTGATGATTAACCTGACAGACCCAGGCTGGTGCAGAACGGACCTTGGCGGACCCAAAGCGCCGAATTCGGTCGAAAGTGTGATTCCAGGCATTGCTGTCGGCGCATTCGTCGACGACAAGAAAAGCGGTCGATATTTGGGCGCACAGTCTTTTGTCGGTATGACATTGGAAGAAGCTGTCGCCAAGGCGGAAGCTATGGAAGCCACGCCATATACCATATAAGCCAGGCTTGAACTGTCCATCCGTATATTTTTCGGATGGGCTTTATTTTTTGACATGGAATGGGCGTATAGAGCGCTATGCTGCGGATAAGAACGGCAGGGCGGGGGTATCCTTAAAAGCAAGGATCGTACAGGAACATCCCATGAATCCCAACAGGAGGTACGCCGCTTTGAGTCGACTAACGGACATCATCGAAAACCATCGCAATCTCGACGAGCTTGTCGCCATCTTGAAGCATTATGGCCTAAATGCCGAGTATATCGCAGCCTTGATGATTGAACAGCTGGAGCATCAGCTGGAGGAGGGCGAGGATACAGATGAAGAAGCAAGCCAAGAGTTTGAGGAATCAGGCGATGAAGAAAAACAAGACGAAGATGGCAGCCAACAGCTGCTTGATGATTTGAAGCAATACTATGCGAGGTTTTGAATCGACGCAACTTCCTCATTCACATCAACCGGGCGATTGTCCCGGTTTTTTTTATGTCTTACAGTGTCCGATGACAAAAATGTCACACAGCGAACCCGGTCATTTACTATAATGAAGAAGTATTTGCAACTGTACTTGTAAAGCGGATTATGCATGTTTGGGGTGAAAGCATGGATCGCATATTAGTCGTAGAAGACGACAAAACCATTGCCATGGGCATCGCCTATTCCTTGAAGCAAGAGGGATTCGAAACCCGGATTTGTCATACCGTTCATGAAGCGAGCGCTTGCCTGGAGGAGAACTTTGATTTGTTTCTCCTGGATGTCGCATTGCCGGATGGCGACGGGTTCGAGTTGTGTCGGCTCATACGCAAGAAAGGCGAGAAGCCGGTGATTTTCTTGACAGCTCGGGACGATGAGGTGAACATCGTGATGGGACTGGACATGGGCGCGGACGATTATGTGGCCAAGCCCTTTCGTGTTCGCGAGCTGATTTCCCGCATCAAGAGTGTGCTTCGCCGTTATCAGAATCATCAAGGGAAGAGTGCGGAAATTACTTTGGGCCCATTGACTATATACACCACAGAAGCGAGGGTGACCAAGGGAGGCGAGGAAATCATTCTGACGACCTTGGAGTACAAGCTGCTGTTGACTTTGGCAGGCCATCAAGGTCAGGTGCTGAGCCGCAACCAGATGTTGGAGGGAATATGGGATGTGGCCGGCGACTTCGTGAATGATAATACGTTGACCGTCTATATTAAGCGGCTGCGCGAAAAGATCGAGGACGATCCGCAGAATCCGAAGCTGATTAAAACCGTTCGGGGAATGGGGTACAAAGCCGACGGAGATCGAAAGGAAGATACGCATGCCGATTCACAATCCTGAATTCAAGCGGCTTGCTCTTGTTCTGACAAGCGTGTGTATCGGCATTGTTGCGTTAACTGCCTGCACATCGCTGCTAAGCAGCCATGCGCTGCGTCAAGCGATTGTCATCCAGCAGGCTGCAATTGTAGGCGCAGCGATGGAGCATGCTCCGGCAGCCGAACAAAGCATCGTGCGGCAACTGCAGGCAGTCGACCCGCAAATTGTGGAAAAAGGGCAAGCGGTACTGGCTGCTTACGGATTAGAGCAAGGGGAGCTTGCCGCCGAAACCGGTTTTGCGGGCAGCAGTTTCCGTTTGTATTTCTTGCAAGCAGCTTCGCTTGCTTTACTGTCATTTACGGGCATGGCCCTTATCTTCTTCCACTTTCTGCGCAAACATTACAGGCGCCTTCATGAACTGAGCCTGTACGCGGAGAAAATCGCCAACGGCGATGAGTCACTTGATATTCGCGACAATGAGGAAGGGCAGCTGAGCATCTTGAAGAATGGGATATACAAGATGACCACAATTCTGCGGGAACAGAAGGATGCCCTCCAGCAGGACAAGCTGCATCTGGCTGATTCTATCGCGGATATATCGCATCAGTTGAAAACACCGATGACGTCATTGTCTGTAATGACTGATTTGCTGGAGGACGAGCAGCAGGAAGAGATCCGATCTGAATTTCTGGCAAGGATGCGGGCGCAGCTCAAAAGAATGGAATGGCTGGTTACATCCCTGCTCAAGCTTTCCAAGCTGGATGCCGGTACGGTAACGATGAAGCGTGAGCGCTATGATCTCCGCGCGCTCGTCGATCACGTGCTCGAATCGTTAAGCATCCCGCTTGATATCCAAATGATCGAAGCAACGGTAGAAGGGGATTCTACGGTCTTCGTTACAGGCGATCAGAACTGGACGCGCGAAGCGCTGCAAAACGTGATCAAGAACGGCATTGAGCATACTCCTGAGCAAGGGAAGCTTTGGATCTCCGTCACAGACAACCCGCTCTATGCCAGAGTAACGGTTACAGACAGCGGACAAGGCATCGCCAAGGAGGATCTGCCTTATGTTTTTCAGCGATTTTACCGCGGAGCGAACGCCGGCGACGACAGCGTCGGCATAGGACTTGCGATGGCGCACGCGATCGTCAAGAAGCAAGGCGGAGATATTATAGCGCAGAACGAGGAAGGCAAGGGCGCAACCTTCCTGCTGACGTTCTACAAAAGTCCAAGGTGACAAAATTGTCATCGTCCCGGTCACGGAGATGTCATCTTGCCCTACTAAACTAAAGTTATCTACAGAACAGAAGGAGTGGAACGATTGTGGAGATTTTAAGAGTAGAGCATCTGACCAAAGTATACGGGAAAGGTGACACCCAGGTTAGGGCACTGGACGATGTGTCATTCAGCGTGAACAAGGGCGAGTTCGTCGCTATCGTGGGTTCCTCCGGCTCAGGCAAGTCAACCTTGCTTCATATTTTGGGCGGAGTGGACCGGCCGTCCGGCGGAAAGGTGTGGATAGACAATACGGACGTCTATCAGCTTGATGAGACGCAGCTCGCCATTTTCCGGCGCCGGCAAATCGGACTCATCTACCAGTTTTACAACCTGATTCCGATTCTGAACATCGAGGAGAATATTACTTTGCCGCTGCTGCTGGACAACCGCAAGGTAGAGCAGGCCCGGCTTCGCGAGATTGTCGAAACGCTGCATCTGGAAGGTCGTACCGGCCATCTGCCGAATCAGCTTTCCGGCGGGCAGCAGCAGCGTGTTTCGATTGGCCGTGCATTGATCAATCACCCGGCACTGGTGCTGGCCGACGAGCCAACTGGCAATTTGGACAGCAAAAACTCGCGGGACATTCTGGACTTGCTGAAGCTTTCCAATAAGCAGTTCAATCAGACATTGATCATGATTACGCATGATCCGCATATAGCCCTGCAGGCTGATCGAGTTATCACGTTGGAAGATGGAGTTATCGTCAAGGATGAGGTGATCCGCTCATGAAGCTGCTGCGACAATTAACGCTGCGCAACCTGAAGCAAAACCGCAGCCGCACCCTCGTTACGCTGGTGGGCATCATTTTATCGGCAGCCATGATCTGCGGAGTCGCTACGTTGTTTGCAAGCTTTCAAGATCTGCTCATCCGCCATACCCAACAAGCCAATGGGCATTTTCATGTCAAATTCCCGGGGGTGTCTGCTGACAAGGTCGCCTATATTACGGATCATGCCGAAACGAAAATCGCGATGCGGACCATGGAGCTTGGCTTCGCCCTATGGCCAGACTCCAAGCAAATCAACAAGCCCTACTTGGCAATCAGCGCTTTTGACAAGTCTGCGCTGGAGCATCTTCCGGTTCAACTGAAGGAAGGCCGCTTGCCCGAAACTGGTCATGAATTGGTCATTTCTGAAGAGCTGCAAAACAATACCGAAGGAGAACTCCGCGTTGGAGATACTTTAAACCTGGCAATCGGTACTCGTACAGATCACGGTTTCACGCTCAGCAATCACAACGCCTGGTCAGAGACAGAAGTTTTCGATGCCCAGCAGATGAGCACATACACGGTCACGGGCATTATGAAGAGACCCGGGTTCGAGGATTGGCATGCACCGGGCTACAGTGCGGTTGCTTATTTAGATGAGGCTATTCTGGCTGATGCAGAGCAGCTGGACATTTATGTTCAGACCCGCCATCCGAAGCAGATCTTTCAGACCGCGCCCAAGATAGCCGAACAAATTGGCACAGAGACGTTCGAGTACCATACAGAATTGTTAAGATGGATGGGGTTATCCAAGAACGACAGGGTCAACATGCTGTTCCTGACGACCGGACTCATCATCATTCTGTTGATCGTCGTCGGCTCGATAACGGTCATTTACAATGCCTTCGCGATCTCGGTCAGTGAGCGGAAGAAGCAGTTCGGGATGCTCGCCAGTGTGGGCGCTACGAACAGACAAATTCGCAACATGGTATTTTTTGAGGGGCTGTTTCTCGGGCTTATTGCCATACCGATCGGGATATTGTCAGGCATAGGCGGCATTGCGGTGACGCTTTATAGCATCAATCAGCTTATGGACGGGAACTTCTTCAACCTTGGTTTAGGATTGCGTGTCGCAGTCCCGCCGTCAACGATACTGATTACCGTGTTTTTCGTCGCCATAACGATATTCCTGTCCGCCTATATTCCAGCCAAGCGGGCTTCGCGCATATCGCCGGTGGAAGCAATCCGCCTTCAAACCGATATTCAGATCACAGGCAAAAAATTAAAAACGTCCAAGCTGACGCGGCGTTTGTTCGGTATGGAAGGGGAGCTGGCACTCAAAAATTTGAGACGCAACCACCGACGGTATCGGGCAACAGTCTTCTCGTTGTTTATCAGCATTGTGCTGTTCGTCTCCTTCTCCTCATTCATAAACTATGCGTTCGAGGGCAGCGACTTGTATTACGCTGATCTCAGCTACGATCTTTACGTCGAGAAGAGTGAAGCGCCGCTCCCCGATGTGCTTGACTTCTACGAACAGCTGGCTGCTCAGGAAGAAGTAGGGCAGCATGCAATCGTACGGTCACTTTACATGAACGTAGACGGGTTGGAGCTGGCAGATTTAGGTCCATATTTGCGCAAGCTGCTCAGTGCGTCTTCTTCGGACAGTGAGCAGGAATGGTATAAGGACGTGATGAAGGACGGCCAAGGAAACTATCGGCTGCAGGCACAGGTTTCCACGATCAAGAATGAGATGTTCGCTACGTATGTAGAGAAGCTCGGCTTGCAGCTGGATGCGTTTACCGATGTCAACGAACCGCGAGGCATCTTAATCAACATGAACAAAACAGATGTAGGTGCGTTCGCGGCATACAGCCCGCTTGCAATGGAAGCCGGCGACCATCTGATTCTGAAGGAATATGCCTATGATGAGCAAACGGAGTCCTTGCATTTTCCGATTGAAATCGGAAGTATGACCGAAGAGCTTCCATTCGGGTTGGCGTATACGAATGTAACGGGCTTTCATCTCGTAGTCAGCGACCAGATATTCGACCTGATTGTTTCGAAAGGCAATGAATATACGCAAGCGGAAGGAAATCGCGCCCAGTTTCTGGTGGGACTTAAGGATAAGGCTGCTCATAAGGTATTCGAAGATCGCATCGAGGCTATCGATGCCGCCCATCCTTCCTCCGGTCCGACCTACATCTGGAATCTGACGCGCAGCAAGGAGGAAACGCAGCAGACGAAAACCGTCATTTCTATTTTCCTATATGGATTTATAAGTCTGATCACGCTTATTGGCGTTACCAACATTCTCAATACGATTCATACGAATATAGCTCTTCGCCGGAGAGAGTTCGCCATGCTGAAATCGGTTGGTCTCACGCCGGCGGGCTTCAACCGCATGATCCGCTACGAGAGTGTATTTTATGGGACCAAAGCGCTGCTCTACGGCTTGCCGGTCAGCATTGTTGTCAGCTGGTTGCTGCATCGTTCTTTCGGCAACACCTTTGACTTTGCTTTTCGCCTTCCGTGGCAGGAGATTGGCATTTGCATTGTCAGCGTATTTGTGCTCGTGTTCTTCACGATGACGAATGCCAGCCGCAAGCTGAAACGGGAGAACATTATTGATGCATTGAAGATGGACAGCTGAATTGTCTAATTCTAGCGAACAGCGATGAATCTTCTTTCGGAAAATGCCGTATACCCAATAGGCGAATTTCAACCGCAAGAGAGTGTGTCCCAAGGGGACGTTCGCGCCTGGATAGGAGAAATCCAGTCAACCCCCGTTAATACGAGAAACCTGCTGGAAGGATTGCCGCAAGCCAGGCTGGATAAGCGGATTCGAGACAACGCCTGGTCGATCAGGCAGCTAGTCCATCATTTGGCTGATGCAGCGATGAACAGCTACATCCATTTCAAGCTCGCTCTAAGCGAAGACAATCCGACGATTAAGCCCTATGATGAAGAAGCCTGGAATATGCAAGCCGATGAAGGCAGCCGCGACATGGCGGATTCGCTTCTGCTGCTGCAAGCGATCTGTAACAGGTGGACCGTACTCATGCGGAGCATGACCGCCGAGCAATTTGAACGCACGTTTGTGCACCCTGTTGCGGGAGAACGAAACCTGGCCCATTACCTGGATTTTTGCATTTGGCATATTCGCCACCATACAGCGCAGATCGAGGCATCACTTCACACCTGACACAGGACGGGCACTTGCGAGCTTGAAACGAAGCGTGTGCGATGATACATTTATTTTGATAGATTTGGTTTGGCGCATAAAATGAAAAGAGACTGGAGATATGCATCATGTATCCGAATTTGGAAGCGTGTGTAGCGGATTTGGAAAAGCACGGCCACTTGGTGCGCATCCGGGAAGAGGTGGATCCGTATCTGGAGATGGCGGCTATCCACTTGAAGGTTCACGAGGCGGGAGGGCCTGCCCTGTTATTCGAGCGCGTGAAGGGGACGAGCTTTCGCGCCGTCTCTAATCTGTTCGGGACAGTAGAGCGAAGCAAATTCATCTTCCGACAGACGTGGGATGCCACGCAAAATGTGATTGCGCTGCGCAACGATCCGATGGCCGCACTGAAGCAGCCGTTCAAGCATTTGGGTGTTGGTTTATCGGCATCGAAGGCGCTGCCGAAGAAAATGCCGGACGGGTTGCCCGGCGACATGAGGGAAATTCGGCTTTCCGAACTTCCGCACATTCACCACTGGCCGATGGACGGGGGCGCCTTTATAACGTTGCCGCAAGTGTATTCAGAGGATTTGGACAAGCCCGGCATCATGAATGCGAACCTGGGCATGTACCGCGTTCAGCTGAGCGGGAATGACTATGTGCATGGGCAAGAAGTCGGCCTGCATTATCAAATTCATCGCAGCATCGGCATTCACCAAACAAAGGCCACGCAGCGCGGCGAGCCGTTAAAGGTGAGTATCTTTGTAGGAGGACCGCCGTCCCATACATTGTCCGCTGTCATGCCGCTGCCTGAAGGCTTAAGTGAGTTGACCTTCGCGGGGCTGCTGGCCGGACGACGATTCCGCTACAGCTATCATGAAGGGTATTGCATCAGCCATGATGCAGACTTTGTCATTACTGGAGATATTTATCCTCATGATACGAAGCCCGAGGGGCCATTCGGTGACCATCTGGGCTATTACAGCCTGATACACCCGTTTCCGGTTATGCAAGTGCGGCATGTGTTCGCCAGAACGAATGCAATTTGGCCATTCACGGTCGTCGGCAGGCCTCCCCAGGAGGATACTGCTTTCGGAGATCTTATTCATGAGCTTACCGGAGATGCAATCAAGCAGGAGATTCCGGGAGTCAAGGAAGTTCATGCCGTGGATGCGGCAGGCGTGCACCCGCTTCTGCTGGCAATTGGCAGCGAGAGATACACACCTTATCAACAGGTGAAGCAGCCTGCGGAGCTGCTGACAATAGCGAACCGTATTCTGGGCACCAACCAATTAAGTCTGGCCAAATATGTTTTCATTACAGCCGAAGAGGACCGGCCGCTCGATACTCATCAGGAAGAGGACTTTTTCACTTATATCCTGGCACGCATCGACTTGCGCAGAGACATTCACTTTTATACGAATACGACAATTGACACGCTCGATTATTCCGGAACAGGCTTGAACCAAGGGAGCAAGGTGGTATTTGCCGCATATGGCGATGTCAAGCGAGAATTGTGCCGGGAAGTGCCGGAGCAGTTGAAGGACTTGCGGGGGATAGCACAGGCACGGCTTGTCATGCCGGGTGTTGTCGCCGTCCAGGGTCCGGCCTTCTCAAGCTACGAGCAGGCTGAGCGGGAGATTGGAGAATGGGCGCAGGCCATTCAAGCACGCGGCCCATTGGCGGATTGCCCGTTGCTCATTATTTGCGATGACAGCTCATTCGTTAGCGCATCCTTGAGCAATTTCATGTGGGTTACGTTCACTCGAAGCAATCCTTCCCATGATATTTACGGGACCAACAGTCGATATGAAAACAAGCATTGGAGCTGTGACAACGTCATAATTGACGCCCGCAGCAAACCGCATCATGCACCGCCGCTCATTCCAGACCCGGATGTAGAGAAAAGAATGGAGCGTTTGTTCGCAAAAGGTGGAAGTTTAAGTGGTATAAAGCTGTAATTTTCTGTTCATAGGGAGCTGTCATCCCATAATACCATAGGGAGGACAGCTCTTTTCATGAAATCATCATGGCGAAGAGCATGCTCATCGATTGTGTTAAAGCGCTATCGGGATAGGAGGAGCTCGTGATTGATTTCGGAAGACAGAGAATTATGTATAAAAAAAGGAAATGTCTTGAATTTGTCGAAATAATTGAATCATGTTTGTGAAATGATGAGAAGGGAGGGCCATGACTTCTTCTGCAGAAGCGAAATCAAGTATACCATAACGTAATTATGTAAACTCTTTTGTGATTTTGTGAACATGAAAGGATAGGAGACAGATACACGTGAACAAGTGGTTCAAACTAACCGTGGCAGTGATGGTGGCCATGCTATGCTTCCCTTTTGTATTGCCATCAGGCGCGAGCGCTCCTTCGTGCGGTCCGTGGTGCAAACAATATGATGTTGTTGTCATCGGCAGTGAGGTGGAGGGCATATTGTTGGCCAAAGCAGCGCAAGATGAAGGCCTGCAAGTGTTGGTCCTTGATCCGCGGGAGGCACCCGGCGGCCAGCTCATTCAAGGGGAGATGCTTGTACTGGACGAGCCGAGAGACAAAAGCAAGAACAGCCTCGTTCAGGGAGAAATCAAGCGGTTGTATGATGGGTATAATAATCGCAAAATCCGAAAGCTTCAATCATTTCAGAAGTATTATGCCGGTTTGACCAAGCAGCTGCCCATGCGGAACGGCATTCGAATTGAGTCAGTTGAAACAACCGTTCGCAACGGATATGAATCGATTCAATCGCTTACTTATACTGCGAGGGATGGCCATGCTTACAAGGTTCAAGCAAAGTATTGGGTGGAAAATACCGATTTCAACGCGCTGACCTCCCATTTGAAGGTGAAGCGCATACCGGGAGTGGAAACGGTATTCAAGAGCAAGTCGCCCGATTATATGGCCGCCACGATGATCCTGAAATTCAAGAACGTGAATTGGGGACAGCTGCATGACGCTGTTCTGAAGGACTACCCGTTGACGAATGTGGCCAAGAAGTACGGGCCCAACACATATGTAGACTGGAACTTCGGCACAGGATTCAGCAATATTACGGCCCATTATAAGCCGCAGGACGAGCAACTCATGCTTCGCGGGCTCAATACCACATATCAACAGAATGGCGAGGTCGTCATGAATGCGCTGCTCATCTTCGACGTCGATCCCTCCGACCCGGAATCGGTTCGGTCCGCCATGGACAAAGCCATGAAGGAAGCGCCGCATGTGCTGGCTTTCCTTCGCAAGCATATTCCCGGTTATAGCAAGGCTGAATTGAATGGATTTCCCGAATATCTGTACATTCGTGAATTCAATCGCTTCGAAACGGACTACGTTATCAACTACAAAGATGTGATGAGCGGGAGGATGCATTGGGACAACGTGAGCATCGGCGGCTATCCGGTGGACCTGCAAGGAACAAAGTCCAGTCCGTACGGAATCACGTTAGGCAAGCCAGATCGTTACGGCATTCCGCTTCGCTCCTTTCTCTTGAAAGAATATGACAATGTGCTGACTGCAGGCAAAAATGTTGGAGCTACCGCACAAGCTTACGGCAGTGTCCGCATTATGCCGAATACTGCACTTGCGGGCCAAACTATTGGCATTATTCTCGGCAGGGAACGGGACAAGCCTCTTCGATCTCTTTCGGCTACTGACTTTGAACGGATACACGAATATTTAAAAAGGGACTATAAAATCAAAATTCGCGGATAATTATTCATGCAAGCATTGCCAATAGTCAAATAGTTTGGTATGCTACGTTTATATAAGCTAGTTCATCGATACCGCAAACCTGTCGAAAGGCAGCGACGCAAAGCTACAGGGCCTTCCTTACGATGTAAGATGGCAGCCAGTTGCCGAAATGCACTGCTTTTTTCTTTTTTATTGCATTTCAGTTGCTGGGCTGGGAAGGTGAGTATGAGAACGAAGATTTTATCCGGAGTGCTGGTTGCTGCAGGCATCTTGCTGTTAGCCTATCCCCACTTGTCTGCGTGGTATTACGACAGGCAGCAGCAGCAGCTTGTCAACCGCTGGCAGGAAGCGTTTGCCACGGTCCAACTTCCGGTTCAATCGGAAGCGGAGCAGCATCCGGCTGCTGACTATGCGGAAGACCTTCTGGAAGAAGGCGAATCCAACGATGCGCCGTATCCTGAGCGCAAGGCCGTGCAACTGGGCTTGGATATGGAGGGAATGCTTTATATCGACAAGATTGATCTAGAGCTGCCTATCTTGACAGGCGCAACAGAGCAGAACCTGAAAACAACAGCAGCCAGCATCGCTGACACAGGGAAGCCGGGGGAAGTTGGCAATTATGCCATTGCCGGTCATCGCAACCATGCTTATGGCCGCAACTTTAATCGCTTGGACGAGCTGGCTGAAGGCGATGCCATTGAAGTCGATACAGGCAATCAGGTTTTTCGCTATGAAGTCACGGAAAAACTGTATGTGGAACCGCACGAAGTATGGGTATTGGAACCGGAAGGGACCAAGCAGGAAATTACACTCGTTACCTGTCACCCCATTGACACAGGAACACATCGATTAATCGTGAAGGGGATTTTGATAGAAACCTAATCCTTCGCATAATGAAACACTGCAACTCTCAATACGATAAAGGCAAATCTAATGAAAATTAGAGACGCAAAGCTATAGGGCCTTCCTTACAAATGTAAGATGGCAGCCAGTTTCCGAAAGGAGAGTAAGAAGATGAAGACATGGAAATGGGTATTGTATGGCGTATTGATTTGTGCATTGTTGGCACCAACTAGCGTATTGGCAGCAGAGCCCGCACCGGTCATCCTGTTTGAAGAGGATGCAGGAGGCGTTGTACAGGTAAATTTGCCGCCGACAGCGGATCTGGCCAAAATCAAGATTCGTATTAGCAAGGGGGAGCAGCAGTACACGTATGATGCCGGGTCATACAATATTTTTCCGCTGCAGATGGGCGATGGGAACTATTCCATCATGCTGCTGGAGCAAGTGACGGGAAACAAATATAGGCTGCTTAAGGGTCAGCAGGTTACATATAAAGCGCAGACTCCTGAGGAAGTGTATCAGCAGTCGATTCAAAACATCCAATGGGATGAATCGATGGACGTGATCGAGAAAGCTGCGGCACTGACGGAGAAGCTGGAGACGGATGAGGAGAAAATCAAAGCTATTTATCAATATGTAGTGAGCAATATTACCTACGATTATGAGAAGGCCAAAAGTGTAAAAAGCGGCTATATTCCGTCTGTGGAGCAAACTTATGAGTCAAAGTCAGGTATTTGTTACGACTATGCCGCAATATTTGCTGCCATGTTGAGAAGCGTAGATATTCCGACCAAGCTGGTTATGGGCCATAGAAGCGATATTTCGGAATATCACGCTTGGAATGAGGTTTATCTGAAAGAAAAAGATGAATGGAGGACAATCGATACGACGTATGACGCTGCGTTTATCGGCAAGCAAGTCCAGTCGTCGATGTACCAGAATTCCGATTTGTACACTTCCGAGAGAGCATACTGATTTAAGCTGTTAGGTCAAGAAATCTATAATGAGGGTGCAGGCATAACCCTTTTCCTTCAAGAAGGAACTGTTCCAAGCCGACGTTGGCTTGATTCAGTTCCTTTTTTTTTTTGGGGACATGTATAGAAATTGTTGAGATTGACCTTGCACAATAATGTTATCCACCAGGATTGGGTGGATTCGGAAGGAGCACTTCGAATTGTCAAAGGAGGGGAAACCATGTATCCATTAGGGCGTAGTCCATGCTCAAGTTAGTACATTTTTTTTCAAAAGATTTCGAACGGAGGGATTGCAAGACTTGCATTGGTGGAAAAAGACGAGCGCATTTGTCCTTGCTCTGGTATTCGCCATACAAACATGGGCAGGAGCAGGATTGGGCCCGGTATACGCAGCGGCGACTGAAATTTCAGAAAACATACTATCCAATCTGAAAGTGACGATTACGGATCGTAATCAATCAGTAACGTACGCCGTATATGGGGATCCCGGTGAAGCAGAGTTGGATGTAGATTGGGAACAAAATGCTACTGTCAGGCTGGATTACGATTGGGCGCTGCCTAATGGTCACGGCTATTCGGATGGCGCGACCTTCACCTTTCAATTGCCAGAGCAGTTCGAGCTGTTTTCAGGCAGCCTGTCATTTCCGCTGAATTCGGTGAGAGGTCCTGTAGGCACATTTACAGTTGACCACAGAACGAATAAAGCTGTGATGACGTTCAACGAACAGATCGAAAAACTTAGCGATATACAGGGCTCACTCTGGTTTGAGGCAGGCTTCAACAAGGAATCGTTCAAGAATGAAATCACCCAAAGGATTGAATTCGAGGTGAAGGAGAAGCAATTCCTTGCGTTCACAATCCGATTTAAGCCGGACATCAAAAGTCCAATAACTAAGAATGGAATTCCGAGGAACGGCTCCTTCAACGCCAAAAGCATCGACTGGACCGTTGATGTCAATAAGGTTACTGAGTCTGTTTACGGGGCAGTGCTGACGGACAAGATTCCCGAAGGGCTTACTTTGGATTTGGATTCGATTGAAGTCTATGAGCTTAATGTGAAGCTGAACGGCGATGTTGAACCGGTACTGCCCGCAGTGGATCCTGCCTTATATAGCGTGACAGATGCAGGCGGCGAGCTGATCGTAGAGCTGGGCGATACGAATAAGGCATATCGGATCGCTTATTCAACCGATATTGTGGATTTAGAGAAGACGTCCTTCAAGAACGAGGCAACCTTCACGCATCTTGGCGATATCGAGGGGGTAACTGACACTGCAGAGGTTACCATAGATCGGGGTGTCCGCCTAGACAAGCGTTCTACCAGCTACGAAAGGGCAACCCAAACGATCACTTGGGAAATCGAGTACAACTATGACGAAGTGAGTCTGGATGCGCCCGTGCTGGTTGATTTGTTCGATAATTCCCAACAATTGCTTTCAGATTCGCTTGAAGTATTTCAAGTAACGCTGGACGGGAACGGCAGAGTGACAGCTGAAAGAAAATTGGCCGGCGCGGATTATGAACTGGAGGAGATTGCACCAGGGTCCATTGATCCAGACGACGACAGACGAGGATTCCGCTTAAAATTCAACGGAACGATCAACTCGGCTCATAAGATCGTCTATCAAACGGTTGCCAATGCTCCTGTCAAGCAGGATGCGATCATCGAAAACACTGTGACTGAAGATGTGTATGGTGGTGCCATAGGAATCGGGGAACGCGACATTCGCCCTCTTGTGATCGAGAAGTCATGCGGACCAATCGATTATGAGAAGAAGACTGTACATTGGTCAATTCATCTGCACGGGAAAATAAATAACCTGCCTGCAGGCGTGGTGCTTACGGATAAGCCTGGCGAAAACTTAGCATTCATCCGCGATACACTGGAAATCAAGGATAAGGATGGAAACCCGGTTCCTTCGTCAGAGTACAATGTTGCATATGGCACAGATTATGCGGAACCTTTCACCATCACATTTAATGAAGAGATATCGAATAAATACACAGTGACTTATGCTACTTATTATACCGATCTATATGGTGGCATTGACGTCTTCAGAAATGTGGCGAGTCTCGAATGGCCAGGGCACACGGATTATGCAAGCAGATACAAGTCCGTTACCAGCGACAATTGCAGTATTCACCTTAACGTACAAAACAATGGCTTTAAAAAGGGTGAGTATTCCGTAAATGATCGCGAGATTACTTGGGAGATCGGGCTCAATTACAACAGCAAGGTGATTGACAACGCAGTAATTGTGGACGAAATGCTGCAAGGTCAGAAGCTGGATCTCAATTCGATCGAGCTTGCGCCGATGACTGTACTTGCGGATGGCACGTACACCGTTGGTCCGCCGATTGCGATTCCGGCAGAGGATAATCTCAGCACGCCGGAAAAAATCGAAATACGGCTGGGAGACATATCAACTCCGTACTATCTGACATTCCGAACATCTTATGAACGGGCGTTAATTAATGATGAGTATATTCGCAATACAGCCCGGATATTGTCAGGAACTGATCAGGTAGGAAAAAATCTGTCCGGATCGGTTAGAGTTCCTTTTGGCGGGGAATATGTATCCAAGTCAGGCGTACAGGAAGGTCCAAATATGAAGTGGGTCATTCACATCAACCGCGGATTGTCTTATGTAGAGGACGCGCAGATTGTGGACCGACCTTCTGCCAATCAATTGCTGATGGAGGACTCGTTCGTTCTGTACAGTACATTAGTTGGTTCTGATGGCTCTGTCTCCAAGGGAGCGACGATTCCGAATGATGGCAGCGTATACGATCTTAAGGTGATTACGGATTCTGATGCGGGAACGCAAACGTTCAAGCTTGAATTTGCCGCCCCCATCGATACTGCATTTATTCTCGAATACGAATCGCTGATTGACGCCGCTCATGGGGAAAAAGTCGGGAACGAGGTAGAGTTTGCAGGGAAAAATGTTGAAGAGGTCACGAAGATAGATTCAGAAGAAATAACGGTGACCTTCTCTGCAGGCGGCGGAACAGGCAGCGGCATCAACCGCAAACTGACCTTGCACAAAGTCGATGAGGATACCGGACTCTCGCTGCAAGGTGCTACCTTTATGCTGGAACGCAAAAACAACGCCGGCACATGGGTTGAGCTTGCGCGAGAAACCACCCGTTTCGACGGGAAAATCGTATTTGAGAATCTGTTGTCCGGCGAGTATAGGCTGACTGAGCTTTCTGCGCCTTCCGGTTATGTACCGATGGAAGAACCTGTGACCTTTGTTGTGTTGCTCACAGATGAGGACATGGAGCGGCAACTGACTAATAAGAAAGTGCCGACAGATCCAACAGATCCGACGGATCCAACAGATCCAACTGACCCAACAGATCCGACAGATCCAACAGATCCTACAGATCCAACGGATCCGACAGATCCAACAGATCCTACAGATCCAACGGATCCGACAGATCCGACAGATCCGACAGATCCAACAGATCCTACAGATCCAACAGATCCTACAGATCCGACAGATCCAACGGACCCAACAGATCCAACAGATCCAACGGACCCAACAGATCCGACAGATCCAACGGATCCAGATGATCGTCCGTCTAGACCTCGCAGTCCTTCCACCCCAGGAGATTCCCCTGATGAGGAAGAACCGACTGTAGAGGAAGAAGAAAAAGAGGAATCTGAAGATCCGACAGATCCGACAGATCCGAGAAAACCCGAGGATTCTCCTGTAACAGAAGAGGAGCCTACTGTTCCTGGAGAACGGGCACCGCGTACGGTAGCCACGGTAACCACCGAAGACACACCGGTGGGTGGGCGCTTGGAAGTGCCGGAGAACAGCACGCTTCACATTTGCCAGCAGCCTGCCAATGGGCAGGTAACGGTGCAGCCGGACGGCCAATGGGTCTATACCCCTAACGCCGGGTTTGTTGGCAAAGATCACTTCTGCATCAGTGTAATCGATGAAAACAACAATGAAGAAGAGTTCTTCTTCGAAGTTGACGTCGAGGAAGTGCCGCTTGGCGCTCCGACCCCAACTGACAACGCGGTCGACAGCACACAATCGGACGGTATGCTGCCTAAGACAGGCGAATCGAATTACACCCTGCACTATTTGCTCGGTTGCATTATGATCGCCGCAGGTCTTGTGTTAGGCTTGCGGAGAATGAAGCGTACGCACTAGCACTGCTTTCTTGTTGCAGCCCCCAGCAGCTATTTCCGCTGGAGGGCTGTTTTTTTTCATAAGAAATTCTCGGTTACACTTTCGTCCGCGCCTTCGCAATGATTGATATAATAACAGTGGTTGGTTATATAGACAGAATCGTTCAATCAAATTGAAAAAAGGTGGTTGCACAAATGGAATATGTACAGCTCGGCAAATCGGATATGAAGGTGTCTCGAATCACATTTGGCGCTATGGAGCTCGGCGGAGGCAACGCCTTTGCAAGCGGCGCTCATCGGTGGGAATTGAAACCGGACGAAGAGAACATGAAACTGCTCCGAACAGCGTTTGAACAAGGTGTCAATTCGTTCGATACCGCGGAAATTTATGGAGCCGGCCATTCAGAATGGGTCGTCGGCAAAGCATTGAAGGATATTCGTAAAGATTGCATCATCGCCACGAAAGTCAGCCCGCATCATCTGCGCCCGAACGACATCCGGATGGCCTTATCGCAAAGTATGTTTCGGCTGGATACCGATTATATTGACCTGTACTACATTCATGCGCCGAGCAAAGACATCCCGATTGCTGAAACAATGGATGAGCTGAACAAGCTTAAGAAAGAGGGCATTATCCGAGCGATCGGCGTTTCAAATTTCAGCTTGGAGCAATTGAAGGAAGCGATGGCCTACGGACAAATCGACGCGATCCAGCCAGAGTACAACCTGCTGCAGCGGAAGATTGAACAGGATTTAATGGGCTTCTGTCGTGAGAACAGCGTAAGCATCATGAGCTACAACTCCATAGCGAAGGGAATCCTGACAGGCGTATTCCACCATGGCAAACAAGTGAATGACTTTAGGAAAGAACGCCCGCTGTTCCAACCGGAAAGCCTGCAAATCACAAGAGAGCTGATTGATGCCATGCAGGTAATCGCTGACGCGAAAGGCGCTGCACTGGCACAGATCGCCATTCATTGGCTGTTCCATCAGCCAGGCTTTACCTCTGCCATTATCGGCACACAAAACGAGAAGCATTTCCTGGATAATGTCAAGGCTGTTGAGATCCAGCTTTCCCAAGATGAAGTGACGCAATTGGATTTAATAAGCAAAAAAGTACTCGAGAAGCTAGGCTAAACCGATATCAGCGTGTATGAGGTCCATGTTTGCGGCTCTTGCAAGCCCAGCCGTGGACTTTTATACTTTAGCTAAATCACGAAAAGGAGTCTGCATAGCATGGAATACGTCTATTTGGGAAGAAGCGGACTGCAGGTGTCGCGTTTGTGCCTGGGCACTATGACTTATGGAGCTTGGGATATGGATGAACAGAGCTCCTTGGCAATCATCGACAAGGTATTAGATGCTGGCATCAACTTTCTCGACACGGCCGATACGTACGGGAAGGGAACGAGTGAGCAAATCATCGGGAAGGCTATCAAGGGCCGCAGAGACAAGGTTATTGTCGCTACGAAATTCAAAGTACGCACTGCAGAAGGTCCGAATGGCGAAGGGGCAAGCCGTTACCGAATTATGAGACAGGTCGAGGCCAGCCTTCGGCGGCTCGGCACCGATTACATAGACTTGTATCAAGTGCACCGTCCGGACCCATATACGCCTTTGGATGAGACACTGCGAGCTTTGGATGACCTTGTAACGCAGGGCAAAGTCCGCTATATTGGCTGCTCAAACTTTGAAGCTTGGCGCATCGTGGAATCCTTATGGATAAGCGAAAAGATGAATCTAGAGCGCTTTGTGACAAATCAGCCTGGATATCATTTGTTCAACCGTTACATTGAGCAGGAAATTCTGCCTGCTTGCGAACGGCACGGTTTGGCAACCTTGGCGTATTCCCCGATGGCCGGAGGGTGGTTGTCCGGCAAATATCGCAAGGGTCAGCCGCTGCCGGACAACTCCAGGGGCGAACGCATGAACCCCGACTCACCGGAAAATCAGGCGAAATTCGACATCGTCGAAAAGCTGGCTGAGATCGCAAACCAAAAGCAGATTAAGCTTGGTCAGCTGGCGCTGGCTTGGTTGCTCCGCAGGAAGGATGTTATTCCCGTCATCGGGGTTCGCCACGAACAACAGCTTCAGGACAACCTGGCTGCTGTCGAGGTTAAGCTGACGGAAGAGGACTTGCAGCAAATCGATGCTATCTGTCCAAGTCCATACCAGGATTTCTCACAAGACGGCAGCTTCTGGTTCAATGAGCCGCGCGCCTACCGGTTCAAATAAAAGAAGCGGAGGCATGCGTCATGGTATAGCGCAAGCAGCTGCAATGATGGCTGCATGAGCAGCATTAAGAACATTATTTATATTGCAAAGGCAGCTGATGCAAGTTGAACAAAAGCCTTATAATCTTCATTACAGTTCTTTTATGCGGGATGATCCTGGCAACAGCCGAAGTTAGCGCCAAGCCATTCGGCTATCTCGACACAGAAACGAATCGCACCTTTGTCCCATTGCGTTACTTGTCTGAACATTTTCAGTGCGAAGTTATCTGGGACGCCGAGCAGCAGAAGATTTTTCTATCCCGAGAGGATATGGACATCGCCTTGACCGTAGGCCAGCACCAAGTAATCGTCAATGGCGAACTGCACGCTCTGGACGGGGTTCCTTTTATCGATCAAGATGTCACCTATGTGCCTCTTCGATTCATTGGCCAGCACTTGCAGATCTCGCTGGAATGGGAAGCCGGCACACAAGCCGTCGTGGTTCAAGACCAATACCGCACGTTCCGGCTTCCAATCATCCAGAGAGGGAGTCTGAATGGAAGAAAAGCGATTGAATTGACGGAAAAAACATTCATCGTTGGAAGCAAACAGATTCGATCCCATGTGCTTGCCATTGATTTGCTAAATCCGGGTGTACAAGTAACGGTTGGATTAGCCCGAGACAAGGTGGGCCAAGTTGCTGAACTCAAGCAAATCGCAGACACCAATCAGGCTGTCGCTGCTGTTAACGGCACGTTCTTCGATGCCTATACGGACGGCGATATACAGATCCCGTACGGTTTTATCGTCAGCAATGGCGAATTGGTGCATCCCAGCACCGAGAAACGATCGGTTCTTGTAGTCGGTCCAAATACAGATTTAGAAATCGTAAGCGGCGATGTCTTCCCGGCGAGGCTGCAGCAAGGCGCCGTAACAGCAGCAATCCAAGCAGGCCCTCGATTGCTGACGGATGGGAAGATCACTGTGAATCCAGAGGCAGAAGGGTTTCGAGATCCGAAAATATTGACCAACAGCGGGGCCAGAACTGCGCTTGGCATCACGGATGAGCATTATTTGCTGCTGGTGACAACGCCAGCTGCCACCATCCCTGAGCTTGCTGAATGGATGCAGAAGGCTGGCGCCGTACAGGCGATGAATCTCGACGGCGGCGCTTCCAGCGGTCTTTACTATGAAAGCAGCTACATCACGAAGCCAGGCAGACCGATCAGCAACGCGCTCTTGATCCAATATTCCGATCCAGAAGCAGATTAGACATCAAAGGGGGGAGCAGCATCAGTACATTTTTGTATGCAATCGGCATCATTGCTTTTGGCCTTGTAGTGGGAAGAACGCTGCGATGGTTGTGCAAGAATGAAGCAGCGGAGAGTACGTTGAGGAAGTATTTGAGCCTGACTACCAGATTCGTCATCATCGGCCTCAGCCCGATCATTATAATCGGCGCGTTCTGGCATGTGCAGCTGGAAGAGGTGCGGCTTTTCCTGCTTCCTCTGCTGGGCGTCCTGGCGCTGGTCTTGGGCGGCGTGCTTGGCATTGGCTTTGCGAAATGGAGGAAGTTGGATCGTGCCCAGACGGGGTCTATGTTTGTGTCCGGCTCATTTACGAATATCGGGAGTTTCGGCACGTTATTTTGCTATGTGTTTCTGGGAGAAGCGAGCATCGTCTTTGCTGCGATGTATCGTCTGTTCGAAGAATTCGTCTATTATTTGATCGGATTTCCCATTGCCAAGCTGTACGGCGAGCAGGAGAGGGGCAATGGCAGACGGAGGGAGATGATCCGCAAGCTGGTAACGGACCCCTTCATCATGGCTTCATTCTGCGCCATCGTGCTTGGGGGCGTGCTGAATTTTTCTCCAGTAGCTCGACCGGAATTTTACAGCACTGTCATTGAGATTCTTGTCCCGTTGACGACATTCTTGTTAGTCTTGCCCATTGGCTTCAATATGAAAATCAAAGCGATTCAAGGATATATAAAGGAATGCCTGGCTGTTTCGGTTATCAAGTTCGTGCTTGTTCCCGTCACGATCACCTCCCTGGCTGTCTTGCTTGGGATGGGGCAGCTGTATGACGGCATGGTATTGAAGGTAATTATCATTTTATCGGCGATGCCTCCCGCATTTATTTCCTTAATTCCTCCTCAACTTTATAAACTGGATCAGGATCTGGCAAATTCCAGCTGGCTGCTGAATACGGGGTTGCTGCTCATTGTTTTGCCTTTCCTGTACTTCATAGTGGGGAGCTTTTAGCCTTTTAGCCAATGTGCAACCCGCATAGAGATGTAAATCGGTAAAAAACACCCGGTAAAATCTTAAAATATTCAATTGCAGCCGCAGACATTCGTTGTTATTGTTGAGCATAAGTATATGGACCAGACCTCTTCATCAAGCGCAAGATGGCGAGTCGTACTTGGCAACAGGATAAAAAGGAGAGGAAATTCATGAACCAGTGGAACAATTGGAACAGTGTACAGACGGTTTTGGAAGCGGTTGCCGACCGCATGATTCCTGGCGATGCATGGCCTTCGGCAAGCGACGAAGGGGTACTTGCCTATCTGGAACGCCGCGCGCGCGAAGATGCGGCTACCTGGACGGAGCTGCTCGTCCCAGGCCTCCGCGCCTTGGATGCTGAAGCGTCGTCCCAACAAGGACAGTCCTTTTCCGAACTGTCCGCTGATGAGCAAGATCGTCTGCTGCAAGAAGTGGAGCAGGATCGCGTACAGGAATGGCCGGTTTCTCCATCACTCTTTTTCAGCACATTGCTGAGCCTGGTCGCGGAGGGCTATTATGGAAGCCCGGAACCAGGCGGGAAGCAGGAGAGAAAATCGTGGGACATGATCGGATTTCGCCCTTATCCCATGTCCGACAGCCCGCCGTCTCCAGTACAAGAACGGAAATTGCCGCAGCGATCCCTCGACCAGCTTCGAGACAAGTATGACGCAGTTGTCGTGGGCGCTGGAGCCGGAGGGTCGGTTGCGGCGGCAGTGCTGGCCGAATCAGGAATGCGCGTGCTGGTCGTCGAACGGGGAAGCTGGCTTCGCTACAACCAGATTGCCGGCGATCATTTGCGCAATCATCGATTGAGCAAATACGGGCATAACACGGGCCCTGACCTGGAAGGGCATCCGCGCACGATATTGACAGATGACGGGGAGCGGACCACCGTTCCATTCGAAGGCGACTACCATAACAATGCCATGACCGTAGGCGGCGGTACCCGGGTATACGGAGCGCAGGCATGGCGGTTTCTCCCGGATGATTTCCGCATGGCTACCCGCTACGGCATACCTGAGGGAAGCTCCTTAAGCGATTGGCCGATCCGCTATGAGGATCTTGAGCCTTACTATGATCGGGCTGAATGGGAGGTCGGCGTGTCCGGTGACGGAAGCGCTCATTCCCGGCTCGGACAGCGGCAGCGTCCTTATCCGATGCCGCCACTGTCCAGAACACTTGAAGCAGAACGGCTTGCCGAAGGAGCGGCAAAGCTCGGTTGGGAGGTAGGCCCGGTACCTTTGCTCATTAACTCCGTGGAACGGGACGGTCGGGCGGCCTGCGTGCGCTGCGGACAATGCGTCGGATTCGCTTGTCCGACAGACAGCAAGAACGGCGGCCACAATACAATGCTCGTGCGAGCTCTCGCTACCGGCAACTGCGATTTGATCTGCGACACGATGGTCGAACGCATTGATACAGAGGCAGGCAAGCATGCTACAGGCGTGCGGCTTGTGCAGGAAGCTGGAGGCTCTATCCAGCGGCGGCACATTCGAGCAGGGCATGTCGTGGTTGCGGCCGGAGCGATTGAAAGCGCACGTCTGTTTCTAAATTCGGCCAGCGATGCGGAGCCGGACGGAATTGGCAACCGGTCCGGTCATGTAGGAAGGCACCTGCAAGGACACGTGTATTCAGGCGCTTACGGCCTCTTTGACGAGCCGGTGCAAGACGGACTGGGCCCGGGGGTCAGCATTGCGACTTTCCACTTCGCTCATGGGAACGGGAACGGCATTGTCGGCGGCGGTTTTCTGGCCAATGAATTCACGCGTTTGCCGCTGGTTCACTGGTACCGCGCGCTTGCGCCCGGCGCGAAGCGGTGGGGGATCGCAGGCAAGGAGACGATGCGCGAGACTTTCTTGCGGACGAGCCAAATTCAGGGGCCGATTCAGGAGATTCCGACAGGCGAGTCGAGAGTACGTCTTTCGCCTGCGGTGAAGGATCGATTCGGACTGCCGGTTGTACAGCTTTCCGGAAAAGTCCATCCAGCATCAAGCCGGGCCGCAGCCATGCTGGGCGAGCAGGCGGAGAAGTGGCTTTGGGCTTCCGGCGCCAAGCAGGTCTGGCGGACAACGCCAAACAGCGGGCTAAGCGGCGGGCAGCATCAGGCCGGCACCCTGAGGATGGGGAACGATCCTGCGACATCTGTCACCGACCCGACGGGACGCGTACACGGCTACGATAACCTGTGGGTGTGCGACGGTTCCGTACATGTAACGAACGGCGGCGTGAACCCGGTATTGACGATACTGGCCCTGGCGTTCCGGACTGCCGATAACCTGGTCAAGCAGGCATAGCGATTTTCTCGGACTGTCGACAACCGGCAGTCCGATTTATTTTTGGCGCCCAAGTCCCATTTGGCTTCATACCTTTTCTGGAAAAGCAACACACTAGAGGATAGGGATATCGCCATGAACAAGAGGATGTGAACTGATGAGTCTCGGAATTATTGTCGTTGAGATCTGCGACCGGAACGCGCTAGCCTTGGAAGCTCTGGAAGAGCTGGAAACGAAATATCCGGAGGTGGCCGTCATACGGACGAACTGCTTGAATATGTGCAATTTGTGCCGGGCAAGACCTTACGCGTTGGTAAATGAAAGGCGGGTGTATGCCAAAACGCCAGAGGCGTGCATAGAGGAAATCGAGGTGCTTATCAAGGAGGAGCTGAATGACTTTTACGGTGGGGAATAAATCATGAACAAGCCCATCGAAGCGTCTCGACAGGCTTGCTGCACAATATTAACCGTACACGATGCGCCCGCCGTAATCGCTGGATATGAACAGCATAACAATCCCGATAATGGATAATGCCAGCAGAATGCCGGTAACAATTCGGTTGGGCTTCTTCCTGAATATCAGCTTGAGGATGACGAGAGCCAAAAAAACGCCGAATGTGACAAACGAAGCATTTTGATGGGCAAGGATAAGTTCTTCTTCAACTTGAAAAGTCTCTATAGCGTATTCCGTGCTCCTCATCCCCGTAATCATAGTCGGAACCATTGTGATGACCCCGCCAACCAGCATGAAGTTCGCCAAACGGTTGTAAAAGTCCGGCTTCCAGACTGCTATCCATAAACTGATGGACCCTACAATCAACATGACGATGGGAAAATGCAAGAGTACCGGATGAAGCGTATCAGGCATTCATTTAAACCTCCTGTACATGATCGATTTGGCCGTCGGCGGCATGTCGCGGCGAGCTGTCAAAGACGTGACGGACTGTTTCCCAATCAGGACGATCTACTGTATGGATCGGACGGCTTTCCATAATCGCAACAAATGCTCGCACCTTCTTGGCCATATGCTGGTGCCCGCCGCCACGACGGAATGTGATCATGGCCTTCTTGGAATCCCACTCCTCAAGTATCCAATTAAATCCATTATCCGTTCTTAACGAGACCCTGCGCAATCCTTTCGGTTTCACGAAGCGCATCAGCAGCGTCCAGAGGCGCCACAAAATTGTCTGGAACAGGGTGAGTCGTCTCAAGCGGATGCGTGACGCGTGAAAGTACACTGTCCACGCTCCTTCCTTCAGGCAATCGTTCGCATCAACGAACGCCTTTATTATAAAAAGCGGAATTGCCTGATACAACAACCAATGTAGAAAGAGATGTTCGTAAACAGACATGATATACAAGATTGTTCATAAAAAAAGGGCCGAGGCCAAACCAGACACACTGTTTTGAATAAATGCCATCATCTGATATAATCTACCAATGATGGTGAATCAATCATAATCGAAACAGAGGAGGGAGCTATGAAGATCAAGAAAGTGGATCGCAGGGTATCCCGTACCCGGCAATTTCTGCATGAAGCGCTGCTGTCGCTCATCCTGGAGAAGGGCTATGAAGCGATTACGGTCCAGGACATTATTGACCGCGCCAATGTAGGCCGGTCAACCTTTTACGCCCATTTCTACGATAAGCGCGATCTGCTGCAAAACGGCTTTCAAATGTTGAAGGAAATGCTGACAGCACAATGTCCCCTATCGCAAAAGCGGCTAGTCAGCCCGCAGCACTTTTACTTTTCATTCAGCTTGATCATGTTTGAACACGCCCGTGAATACTATCGGCTTTATCAGGCTTTTGTCGGCAAACAGAGCGGCGCCATGGTCCAGGAGCAAATGTTGGAGCTGTTCCGCGAGCTGGTGCGAGAGGAGTTGGAGGTGTTGGAAAACTCCTACCGGTACACCTTGCCGCTGGAGGTGCTCGTCTACTATATTTCCAATGCCTACATGTCACTGCTGAATTGGTGGCTGGACCATGATATGCCTTATCCGACGGAAAAAATGGACCAAATCTTCCATACGCTGATCCTGCCGAGCATACAGGCATCGGTGGAACCCATCACTCATTAAGATGAAACAATGACATGTACAAAGCATGTCATATTTTTTTGTGCGTTACCGAACAGAATGGCAGACAACATCCAATTATGAACATAAATGCCGCATCTGGTTGTTGTCGGCTTATTTCGCCGTGCTCTATAATCGAAAATAATCATAAAAACTACCATACTGTACTAGAGAAGAGAAAAAGAGAGAAGAAAAAAAAGAGTGGAGGGATTCAGGTGATGAACATCGGGCGTGATTATCGGATGAGCAGCTTGCTGGATCGATGGGCAGAGACCCAGCCGAACAAGCGAGCACTAGTGTTTTTGGAAAATGGGTCAGATGAATCGGAGTCATTGACGTACGCCGAGCTCCGCACGCGCGCCCGTGCAGCAGCCCTGCAATTGAGGGAACGCAGGTTGACAGGCGAGCGGGTTTTGCTGCTATTTCCTTCTGGCATTGATTATGTGGTATCATTTCTGGCTTGCATGTATGCAGGGGTGATCGCGATTCCTGTCTACCCGCCGCGCAACAATTACCATGCTGAGCGGGTGGCGATCATTGCCAGGGATTCCGGAGCCCGAACGGCGCTTGCGCCGGATCATTTGCGTCAAGATATTCATGCCCGCATCAGCCGTTTCGCCGACATTTCGGTGCAGGTCATGGCCTTGGAGGATTTCGACTTGACCGGGCCCGGCTGGACGAATGAAGAAGTGGCCGCAGATGACGTTTCTTATCTTCAGTATACCTCAGGATCGACGGGAAATCCCAAAGGCGTGATGGTGCGGCACCAGGATCCCATTCGAAACTGTGAGATTGTGGCTCCATTCGGTCTTCATGAAGGGATTGTAATCGTTTCCTGGCTGCCGCTCTTTCATGATTTGGGTCTGGTGAAAGGAATTTTGTATCCGCTGATTCTCGGCGGTACGGCTGTGTTCATGCCGCCCATTGCCTTCGTTGACAAGCCCATTCGCTGGCTGCAAGCCTTGGATCGCTACAAAGGGGAATTCTCATGCGCTCCGAATTTCGCTTATGATCTGTGTGTGCGCAAAGTATCAGAGGAGGAAGCGAAGCAATTGGATCTGTCCTCCTGGTCTGTTGCCTTGAACGGCGCTGAACCGATTTCGATCGACACCATGCGTGCGTTTGTCAATAAATTCAGGGCGAGCAGCTTTGCAGAGAATGCCTGGGTTGGCGGTTACGGCATGGCTGAATCCACTTTGTTTGCAACGTTCGGCAAAAACGATCAAGCTACGCGCGTGCTGTACTTGGACAGGCCGGCGCTCGAACTGGATCATGTTGTCATTCGCGACGAGCATGCCGGCAACGTCCAGGCCTTCGTTTCATGCGGATACTTGCTGGACGATCCCCAGATTCGGATCGTTGATCCGAAGAGCGGCAAGGCGTGTCCGCCGGACCGCATCGGCGAAATCTGGATTGCAGGCAGCTGCGTATGTCCGGGGTACTGGAACCGGCCGGATGCGACAGCCGAAACTTTCGGCATCGAGCTGCTTGATGAGCCCGGCGTACGCTATTTGCGCTCGGGCGATCTCGGTTTTATCCATGAAGGCGAGCTTTACATGACCGGGCGCCTGAAGGATATGATCATTATTCGCGGAGCCAATCATTATCCGCAGGATATAGAAAGGACAGCCGCTTCGGTCAGCGATGAGCTGCGTCAGGGCGGTTGGGGCATTGCATTCGATGTGACCGACGGCGGCGAACAGAAGCTCATTGTTGTTCAGGAAGTCGAGCGCACAGCCCGCAAGCGCATTGATGTCGGGAAAACCGGACGCGCTATGGCACAGGCCATTTCCGAATGCCATGGCATTGACTTGGACACAGTTGTGTTCGTGCCGCCGGGCAAAGTGCCAAAAACGTCAAGCGGCAAGTTGCAGCGGCGTGCGTGCAAGAAGATGTTCGAACAGGGAGAACTAGAGGAAATCGGCAGGTGGCAGCGCCCCGCAGCCGCAGCGGCGGGCGCCCGTCCGCATGCGGAACAAAAAGCCATTGCTCCGGGCGAAATGGTCGATTGGATGAGAAACCTGCTGGCAGCATGGACCGGGATACCGCTTGCGGAAATGAGTCCGAATCAATCCTTTTCCTCACTGGGGCTCGGTTCTGTGCAGGTCGTGGAAATGATTGCCGAGATTGGACATGCCTTCGATCTCTCCTTGCCGCCGTCACTGGCTTTTGAATACCCGACGATTTCCTCATTGGCGGAGTACTTAAGCGGCAGTGTCAAGGAGCTTGCTTCAGATGGGGGCGAATTCGAGCCCGTTGCCATAATCGGGCTCGATTGCCGATTCCCGGATGCGGAAGATCCGCGGCAATTCTGGGAGCTGCTCATGGAGAATCGAGAAGCTGTGCGGGAAGTATCTGAGCAGCGCCGGGAACGGACCGGTTACAAGGCTGAGGCGCATGCGCCGTTTCGCTGGGGAGGCTTTCTGGAAAATATTGATCTGTTCGATGCGGCTCTGTTCAATATTACGCCGCGCGAAGCGGCAAGCATGGACCCGCAGCAGCGTCTGCTGCTGGAAACAGCATGGAGGGCGCTTGAATCGGCTTATATCGCGCCAGATCGCCTAAGCGGATCGAGCACTGGCGTTTTTGTCGGCATCAGCACCCATGATTATTTCCGCTTGCAGCACGAAGCCGGGGGCCATGGCGACCCTTACGCAGGCACAGGCAATGCCTTCAGCATCGCAGCCAACCGAATCTCCTATGTATTCGGCCTGCAAGGCCCGAGCATGGCAATCGATACGGCTTGCTCCTCTTCGTTGGTTGCCGTCCATCAAGCTTGCAGAAGCCTGGCATCCGGCGAATGCAGCCTGGCATTGGCTGGAGGCGTCAATCTCGTGCTGTCCTCCGATTACGGCGAAATCTTCACGCAAGCGGGCATGCTGTCGCCGACTGGCAAATGCCACACGTTTGACGAGGCAGCCGACGGTTACGTAAGGGGGGAAGGCGTCGGCATCATTGTGCTGAAGCGCTTGTCTGATGCCATACGAGATCAAGATCAGGTGCTTGCCGTCATCCGGGGCTCAGCCGTCAATCAGGACGGGTACAGCAATGGACTGACAGCGCCAAATGGCTTGTCCCAGCAGCGCGTTGTCGGCAGCGCGCTGAAACGGGCAGGCATAGAGGGAAGTACGATCGGTTATGTGGAAACGCATGGCACAGGCACGCCGCTTGGCGACCCCATTGAGGTCCGGTCTCTTCAAGCTGTGTTGGATCGGGACACTAACGGGGAGCCTGCACCTTGCTGGCTTGGCGCTGTCAAGACAAATATCGGCCATCTGGAATCGTCTGCAGGCATTGCCGGGTTGATCAAAGCTGTACTAGTCTTGCAAAACGGAGTCATTCCGGGGAATTTCCATTTCAACAAGTTGAACCCGCAGATCGATCTGGCGGAAAGCCGTCTGCGCATTCCGGATGAAGCTGTTCCATGGCCGGTGCCAGAGCACCATCCGAGGCGGGCTGGCGTCAGTTCCTTCGGGTTCGGCGGAACGAATGCGCATGTAATTGTCGAACAATATGTGCCCGATCCTGCGGAAGCCAGAGATGCCGCTCAGCTATCCGATCCGGGTCGCGGATACTTGCTCGCCTTGTCCGCCCAGAGTGAAGCGAGCTTGCTTGAGCTG
The DNA here is from genome assembly GCF_018403685.1 of Xylanibacillus composti. Taxonomy (NCBI): domain Bacteria; kingdom Bacillati; phylum Bacillota; class Bacilli; order Caryophanales; family Paenibacillaceae; genus Xylanibacillus; species Xylanibacillus composti. The sequence continues at coordinate 5,669 of NZ_BOVK01000001.1, read as the reverse complement.
GCGAATCAATATGCGGCATGCATCGAGCAACCGGATGCGAATCGCCGCTTGTATGCTCTATGCCGCACTGCCAATCAATCGCGGGCACAGCTGCCGGAACGGCTGGCGGTTGCAGGGGAAAGCGCGGGCGAAATATTGCACGCATTAATACAAGCAGCAAACGATGACGGAAAGAAAGGAGGGACAATTCGCGGAAGAGCCAATCCATCGCCGAAAACAGCTTTTCTGTTTACCGGCCAAGGTTCACAGTATGCGGGAATGGGCAGACGACTCTATGCGTCCGAATCGGTTTTCCGTTCGGTGATTGACCGCTGCGACGAAGTGCTGACTCCTATCTTGGAAGTTTCCTTGCGAGCGATCATGTTCGGAGAACGCACCGAGCTGCTGCAGGAAACACAATATGCTCAGCCGGCAATAGTCGCGCTAGAGATAGCGCTGGCCGAGCAATGGCGCTATTGGGGAATCGAACCAGCTTATGCTGTTGGTCATAGCGTGGGCGAATATGCGGCTGCCTATGTTGCCGGGTTGATGGATATGGAAACGGTTCTGCGTCTCGTCGCCATGCGCGGACGCCTCATGGACTCGGTAGAAGAAGCGGGTCGAATGATTTCGGTCAATTGCGGAGAGAGCGAGGCCAGAGAAATCTTGGCCAATTACTGGGGTCAATTGGATTTGGCGGCAGTCAATGCCCCTGATCAAGTTGTTCTGTCCGGTTCAGTCGACCTGGTTCAACGTGTTGTTAGCTTGTTGCGCGCCCATGGTTTGGACGTTGCCGAGCTCCAGGTCAACCGAGCCTTTCATTCTCGGCACATGGACCCGATTCTCGATCCATTTCTGCAGGAATGCCGGAGGTTCCAGTTCGGTTCCCCTTCGGTCAAGCTGATCTCGACCGGCGGGAGCGCCAACCGATCTCTGGCGGATGCAAGCTATTGGGCGGATCAAATCCGCTTGCCGGTGCGATTCGCCGATGCTGTTGACAAGCTGAAAGAAGAAGGCGCCAATCTGTTCCTGGAATTGGGGCCGACTGCGGTGCTTGCCGGGTTGGGACGAAGAAGCCTGCCAGGCGGACGGTGGGTAACGAGCTTGCGGCGGGACACGGATGATTGCGTGCAGCTGAAACGGGCAGCAGCGGAAGTATTTGTGCATGGCGCACAGGTTCACTTCAAACGCATGGATGAGGATGTCGTTGTACCAAGGGCGGCGCTGCCAGCCTATCCTTTTGATCGCAAAGCCTACTGGTTCGAGCAGCGTGCAAAGACTAGAGCAGACGTAGCTGGCAAGCAGACAAGCTTCTGCGGTTGGCGCATAGACGTCGCGGCAGCGGATTGGATCGTTTTCGAGACGCACTTGTCCGGCCCGTCAAACCGGCATCTGCTCGATCACCAAGTAGGCGGGAGAAGCATTATGCCCGCCGCCGGCTCGATCAGCCTCGCCATTGACGCAGCGATAGAGGCGCAAATAGTTCCAGAGGGAGCCGCGGTTCGCTTGGATAACTTCAGCTTTTACCGTCCGATGGATCTGACGGACCGCACGATGCGCATTCAGACGATTTTGCGGCGAGCGGACAAAAACAAACAGCTGTGGCAAATCGAGATCATGGGACGACGGGATGAGCATCGGGACTGGGAAGCCTATGCTTCCGGCACGCTTGAGCCTGTGCAGGCACTGGAGCAGCGGACGGATATGCTGGAACTTTCCGGCTACGTCAGGCAGGAAGCGGATGCAGCGGCATTTTATGCGCGCTGGGCTACGCGGGATATGAGCTATGCAGGCAAATTCAGGGCCATTGCTTCGTTGGAGCAGTCAGGCAAGCAGGCGTCAGCCTGGCTGGACGTCCCCGACGATGGGGAGTATGCCGGGTTGCTGCATGCCATCGTGATGGATGCCGCATTTCAAACCTTGGGCCAATTGCTGCTCGATCACGATGATCGGAACAGAGTCCCGCTACCTGCGGGAATCGGCTCACTGACTGTACACAAGTGGTTAACCGGCCGTATGCATGTCACTACGAGCTTGCAGGAAGTGTCGGAGAGCGGCGCCATTGCAGATCTATGGATTCGCACGGAATCAGGCGAACTGGCGGCACAAGCAACCGGCCTGCAAACCATCTGGGCAAATGCGAAAGATGCAGCAGCCATGGAGCAAAAAAAGGATGTGCCGTGCTGGGTGCCGGTATGGACAGAAATGGAACAATCGCCGGTGAATTCGGCGGTTGTACAAGAAGCTGCAGGAAGCGGCTCTGTATGGATTTTCTATCCTCCGGAAGCAGAGCAGCTGAAGCGCGCGATTGCGCAGCAATACAGCAAGGATGCATGCCGCACATTCCCGCTGGATAAAAAGACGCTGCAGCTCTCTGAGGACGAATGGGCCGAACGGATAGCGGATGAAGCCAATGCTGTACAGAAGATCTATTATCTGGGCGGGGTCCTGACTGGCAAGCCTGACATCGATCCTTCTTTAATGCTGAAGCACGGCGAAGAAGCAGGTGTCATCGGTATGTTCCGATTGGTCAAGGCGCTCGCGAGGCTTGGCGCCGATCAGCGCCGTGTCGTGTTCAAGCTTGTCACAAGCGGTGTGTACGGGGTGCTGCCGCCGGACAATCTGCATCCGCACAGCGCTGCGATTTCCGGATTCGTGCGCACGGCACAGCGGGAATTCCCCGACTGGCAGTTCGAATTGACAGATATCGGATTGCCGGAAAGCGAGGAGGCGGTCGCATCGCTTGTTCATCCCTTGGTGAAGCAAAGGCACAGCTATCCTGTTGCGGAGTTAGCGCTTCGCTATGGCAAATTTTATCAGCGTGTGCTTCGAGAATTGCCGCCGCCAGCCAAGCTTGATCAGTCTCCGTTCAAGGAGAAAGGAACGTACCTGATTATCGGCGGAGCAAGCGGCATCGGCCTGGAGCTTGCCCGAAAGCTGGCCAAGGAAGTCCAGGCAGGCCTGGCGCTTGTCGGCCGCAGTCCTTACAACGACCAGCACAGGGCATTGATCCGGGAATTAGAGGCGCTCGGCGGGAAAGCCCTCTATATCGAGGCCGATGCGAGCGAGCCGGAGCAGATTCGGAATGCCGTTGCTAATACGAAATCCCGTTATGGGCAATTGAATGGCGTCATTCATTCGGCTGTAATGCTGCAAGACCGGGCGATCGCCCATATGCAGGAGGAGGAAATGCGGAGCGTGCTTGCTCCCAAGACGGTTGGAAGCATGAATTTGTATAGTGCGGTACGGGACGAATCGCTGGATTTCCTCCTGTTCTTCTCCTCGGCGCAATCGTTCATCGGCAATGCTGGACAAGCGAACTATGCAGCTGCCTGCACAGCTCAGGATGCGCTGGCTGAATGGATGGACAAGAGGGCGGATTATCCGATCAAGAGCATCAATTGGGGCTATTGGGGGCAAGTCGGTGTCGCTTCAGACGACTATTATAAGCAGCGGTTGGCGAAGCAGGGTATCGGCTCGATTTCTATCGAAGAAGGCATGCGCGTCATCGAACAGGCGTTAGTTCTGCCCGCACGTCAGCTGGTGGCCATTCGGGCCGATGAGCGGGTGCTTGCAGAGATGGACGCCGAACGGTCCGAGCCTGCGGAGAAGCCGGCACATTCGATTGCCCTGACTCCGGCTGAACAGCTTGTTCATATGGAGCCGGGGTTGATGCAAGAGGCGATCGCCGACGGCTTGCGCAGCATGGTCAGCGAAGTGATGCGCCTGAAATTAGATGAGCCGTGGGCTCGGAAGCAGCAGTGGGAGCAGGTCAAGCTTTCCGCGCTCGGACTGGATTCCCTAATGGCCATGGAGCTTCGAAGCAGAATCCGGGCATGGGTAGGTGCAGACATCCCGGCACACCAATTTATTGGGGGTGGCTTGGTGAAAGACGTCTTGCAGCTCATCCGCCAGAGGGTGCTGCTCCTGTCTTTAAGCGCAGCAGAGCGGGATGATGAAGTCCGTTCTGCTGACGGAGATATGGAGGAGCTGGTCATATGAATATGCTGAACTTCCTTGAAGAGCTCAGAAGCCGCGGCATTGCACTTAGAAGAACTGGCGATGCGATCAAGGTGCAAGGCAAAAAAGAGGCCCTGACCCCCGACCTGCTGGCACAATTGCGGGAAGCAAAATCGGAATTGCTCGAATTTTTGCATGAGAAGGCAGAGGAGACGGAAGTGGAGGATTTCGCCTGTGTTCCTGCGCCGGAGGCGCTGTATGATCCTTTTCCTTTGGGCGATTTGCAGTTGGGGTTTTATATGGCGGATGACCCGTATATGGAATTTCACGTCAGGCCGCACTATTACTCGGAGAAGGATCGGGAGGAGCTGGACATCGTCCGCTACGAGAATGCCTGGAACAAGGCTCTGGCACGGCACAGCAAGGAAATCGCGATTGTTCTGCCGGATGGGAATTTGCAAACGGCAACCGATCCGGAGCCAATCCGCTGCCGTATTTCGGACCTGCGCGGGTACACGGAGCAAGCAGTCAATTCGGCGCTGGAGCAGACACGGATGACGATGGAGCGCTCCGTCCTTCCGCTTGACAAGTGGCCGTGGCTGGACCTGCGCATCACGATCTGGCAGGACAAGGGGCGCGACCGCTTTCGCATTCACTACAATCACAACAATTTCTTCTGGGACGGCTACGGCACGAACCGGCTGCTGGAAGAAGTGGAGGCTTACTACCGCAATCCGGACTTGACCATGCCTGGCATTGCGCTTAGTTATCGGGATGCTGTGCTTGCCTTGGACAAGCTGGCTGCATCCCCCCGGGGGCAGGCTGCCCGGCGCTACTGGGAGGAACGCATTCCCCGCCTGCCCGGTCCGCCCGAGCTCCCGGTCCGTTCCGGCATGGAGCGGCGCTGCCGATCTGCCTTGAATCGCAGGGAAACACTGCTGCCAGCCCATATATGGCGCTCGTTCAAGGAACAAGCCCAAATGATCGGCGTAACGCCTTCCAATGCGATGTTTGCGCTTTATGCAGAGGTGTTGTCCGCCTGGAGCAACAGCCGGCATTTTGTGCTGAGCAATATGATGACGCGCCGCTTGGACTTTCATCCGGACATTTGGGAAATAGCCGGCAACTTTGCCTCGCTCTATCCGCTGGAGATTGATTTCCGCCCGAGCGATCGCTTCCTGGATCGGGCGCGCCGCGTGCAAGAGCAGGTCATTCGCGATGCCCGCCATCGGGAATGGGGCGGCATGCAAGTCATGCAGGCATTCAACCGCGACCGGGGCGGATTCGGTCAAGCGCCGATTCCGTTCGTCGTCGGCAGCGGACTGTTTATGGAGGGCTACAAGCGGCCGGATTACAGCTGCCTGGAAACGTCCCAGGTCATGCTGGACCATCAATTTTGGGAGTTGGATGATGGGCGTCTGTATTATGTCTGGGATCTGCTGGAGGCATTTTTCCCCGCCGGCATGATTGACGATATGGAGCAAGCCTATGCCAAGCTCATTGCCCGCATGGCAACAGAACCTGCCCTATGGGAGGCGGAAGTGCTGCCGCTGATTCCGAAACATCATCTTGCGGCACGCCTTTCAGCGGATCAATCGGCAGATGCTGTGAAATCTGAAGAGGCATCGGCTGTACGCCTGGAGCAGTTTCTCGCTCAAGTGCCGCCAGACCGGCCCGCACTGCTGACGGCTAACGGTCCGCTAGCCTATCGCGAGCTGCAGCAGTCGAGC